>JAEZBA010000698.1 GCA_023430245.1 Pseudomonadota bacterium | reverse complement strand
GATCAGCGTTCCGACCCGGGCGCCCGCCTCCTGCGGCGGGAAATATTCGCGCACGATCACCGCGTAACTCGGCACGATGCCGCCCTGGAACAGCCCGAACAGGATCGAGATGATGTAGAGCGACGTCAGGCCGTCGAACAGGAAATAAAGAAAGAGCGCAACGGCCTGCATCACCGAACCGATCAGCAAGGTCACCACCCCGCCGAAGCGGTCGGCGATGAAGCCGGAGCCGACGCGGCTGATAAGTCCGAACGCCAGCATCAGCGACAGCATCTCCGCGCCGCGCGCGACGCCATAGCCGAGATCGCCACAATAGGCGACGATATGGACCTGCGGCATCGCCATCGCGACGCAGCAGGCGACACCTGCGATACAGAGCAGAGCAAACAGCGTATTGCGCGACACGCCGATATCCGGCGCCACGAAGGCGCGGACGTCGGCGCCGCCATTGACATGAAAGTCAGTCCGGCGCCGGAACATCAGCGACAGCGGCAACATCGCCAGCACGCAGAAGACGCCGGTCCCGATATGGGCCGCACGCCAGCCGTCGCTTGCGATGATATGCTGGATAACCGGCGGCCATACCGCGCCGGCGATATAGTTGCCGGACGCCGCGATCGCGATCGCAATGCCGCGCCGCTTCTCGAACCAGTGCGACAGATCGGCGATCAGCGGACCGAAGGACGCAGCGCTGCCGAACCCGATCAGAACATGCGCGGCGCACAGCAGCCACAGCGTCGGCGCAAGGCCCGCGCTGACATAGCCGATGCCGAGCGAGGCGATGCTGAGCCAGATCGGGATGAGAATGCCGAAACGATCCGCGAGCCGGCCGAGGACCATGTTGCCGACGGCGAAGCCCACCATAGCCAGCGTATAAGGGAGGGAGGCGTCGGCTCTGGTGGCCGCGAAGTC
The DNA here is from genome assembly GCA_023430245.1 of Pseudomonadota bacterium. Classification (GTDB taxonomy): domain Bacteria; phylum Pseudomonadota; class Alphaproteobacteria; order Rhizobiales; family Xanthobacteraceae; genus Pseudorhodoplanes. Next base: position 4,876 of record JAEZBA010000698.1, on the reverse strand, counting down.
CGCCTGCACCGATGGGAGCGCCACGACATAAGACCACATGCCGACACTTCCGACCGTGCCAAGAACAAGCGCAACGCCCAGCCGCAGCCAGGCGTAGCGGGAATCGACGAGACTGGAGTGTCTTCCGGCAAGACCGTCCATCGGGCGTTCCGTTGTGGCGCGGCACAGTGATGCGGCCGCCGCCTCACATCAAGCGAATTGAATGCAACGGACGCATTCGCATCGCTTATGGGTCGAGTCTGAAATCTCCGCTCGTCCCCACGAAAGCGGGAATCGCGCCGACAAGTAACTGCGCGTTCCAGTTTGCGCGGGGACGAGCCGTGAGTGTGGAAACTCACCCGATTTCGACCACCTGGCCGCCGTCAGCGACGATCGTCGCACCGGTGATGTAGGCGCCGGCTTTCGAAGCCAGCAGCAGCAGCGCGCCATCGAGGTCGCCTTCCGCGCCGAAGCGGCCCATCGGGATCGCGCGCTTCATCTTCTCGCCCTGTTCACTTTCAAGAAAACCGCGATTGATCTCGGTCACGAACCAGCCCGGCGCGATAGCATTGACCCGCACCCCCTTGAAGGCGAGTTCCAGCGCCAACGCCTTGGTCAACTGCATCACGCCGGCCTTGGCCACCGCATAAGCCGCGACGCCTTTCGCCACGCCGAACGCCAGCACCGAGGCGGTGTTGACGATCGAACCGGTGCGGCCGGCGGCGAGCATGCGGCGCGCGCCTTCCTGCGACCAGAAGAATACCGAATCGAGATCGAGGGAGAGAACGCGACGCCACTCTTCCGCGCTCATGTCGAGCGCGCGGACGCCCTGCGCGGCGCCGGCATTGTTGACGAGAACGGTGACGGTGCCGAACGTGGCTTCGGCCTGATCGAAAGCGCGCAACATTGCTGTGCGGTCGAGCACATCGGCTTCGGCCGCGATCGCGGTGCCGCCATCCGCGGTGATGCGCTCGCACAACGAGTCGAGCCGGTCCTTGCGGCGCGCGACCAGCACAACTTTCGCGCCGTTCGCCGCCAGCACCTGCGCGAAGCGCGCGCCGAGCCCGGAGGACGCACCGGTCACCAGCGCGACCTCTCCTGTCAGATCGAAGATCGTTCCGGCTTTCATCATCCGCCACCATAAAGCGCGCGCGGCAAGGCCGTCGCCAGTCCGGGCAGGAACCACAGCACGGCCAGCGCCGCAATCTGGATCGCGACGAACGGGACAATACCGATATAGATGTGCCGGGTGGTGATTTCCGGCGGCGCCACGCCGCGCAGGAAGAACAGCGTCGGCCCAAGCGGCGGATGGATATACGAGGTCTGCAGATTCATCGCCATCAGGATGCCGAGCCAGACCGGGTCGACGCCCGGCATCGCCAGCAGTACCGGCGACACGATCGGCACGATGACGAAAATGATCTCGAACGCATCCATCACGAAGCCGAGAAGGAACATCGCAAGCATTACGGCGAGGATCGCCCCGGTGGCGCCGCCAGGCAGATCACTGAGCGCACGATGCACCAGATCATCACCACCAAAGCCGCGGAATACGAGTCCGAACATCGTCGCGCCAATCAGAATAACAAAGATCATGCTGGTCATCTGCGCGGTCTTCATCACCGTTGCGAACAGCGCGGGCCACAGCGCTTCCTTTCCGCGCCATGCTGCCAGCAGGATCGCGCCGACGGCGCCGACGGAAGCGGATTCGGTCGGGGTCGCGATCCCGGCGAGGATTGAGCCGAGCACGGCGAGAACAAGCGCGAGCGGTGCCAGGAGTGCGCCGAACAACCGGCCGGCAAAATGCGCACCGTGAAGCGGTTGAGGATCGGGCGTTATCGCGGGCGCCGCCTGCGGCTTCAGCATCGCTACAACGGCCACATAGAGGATATAGAGCACCACCAGCAGCAGACCGGGCAACAGCGCGCCGGCAAACAGGTCGCTGACGGTGACCGTCTGCGGCGCAAACACGCCTTTGGATAATTGGGCGGCCTGATAGCCGTTGTTGAGCGTGTCGCCGAGGATGACCAGCACCGTCGACGGCGGAATGATCTGCGCCAGCGTCGCCGCCGCGGCGACAATGCCTGCGGCGAGGCGCGGGTCGTAGCCGTGGCGGAGCATGATCGGCAGCACGATCAGGCCCATGGTGGCGGCGGTGGCGCTGACGATGCCGGTCGACGCGGCGAGCAATGCGCCGACAAGAATGACGGAAATGCCAAGCCCGCCACGCAGCGCGCCGAACAATTTCGTCATGTTTTCAAGGAGATCCTCGGCGATTCGCGACCGCTCCAGCATCACGCCCATGAAGATGAAGAGCGGGATCGCCAGCAGCACCTCGTTGGTCATCACCCCGAAAATGCGCTGCGGCAATGCTCCTAGAAATGCGAAGGAGAACACCCCGAGCGCACTTCCTCCGGCCGCGAACACGAGCGAGAGCCCGCCGAGCGTGAAGGCAACCGGGTATCCGGCGAACAGAGCAACGCAGATCGCAACGACAAGGAGAATGGCGAGGACTTCCGCCATCGCGTCAGGCCGCGGTCTTGTCGGACAGAGCCTCGCCGGACAGCACCGCCCATGCCCGGATCGCCTGCGCCATGCCCTGCAGGATCAGCATCGCGGCGAAGACCGGGATCAGCGTCTTCAGCACGAACAGCAGCGGCAGGCCGCTCGCTTCGCGCGAGCCTTCGAAAATCGTCCAGGACCGCGTGACATAGGGCCAGGAGAAATAAAGGATCGCCACCGCGAACGGGATCAGCAGCAACAATGCGCCGACCAGATCGACGATGGCCTTTCGGCGCGGACCCGACGAGGCGTAGAACAGATCGACGCGCACATGGCCGTCATTCTTCAGCGTCCATGCGGCGACCAGAAGAAACATCGCGGCGTGGCTGTAGATGATGGATTCCTGCAGCTGGATCGAGCCGATCCCGAACAGATAGCGCAACACCACCACCGTGAACTGGAGCGCGACCACGGCGAGACACAGCCACGCCGCGGCGCGTCCGATTCTGGTATTCAGCCAGTCGATCCTGTCGGCGAGTGCGAGCATGGCGTCCGCGATCATTTGCGCGGACTATAGAGGCGCAGCGCGCCTTAGGCGAACATCCGTTCGCTGGCGATATAGCCGGTCAGCAGCGCGATGCCGAACACCAGAACCAGCAGCGCGGCGGCGACTTCGAGGCCACGCAATGCCAGCATGCCGGGGCCCGGCCGCGCCGAGGCGAATCGCTGCGCCAGACCGCGTGCGCCGACCGCGAGCGTGGCGATTGCGGCCACGGTAATTGCGGTTCCCAGTCCCATGATGAAGGTCGACGCGACGCCGGCCCAGAACAAGCCCTGCGCCAGTGCGAAGACCAGAACCAGGATCGCGCCGGAACAGGGTCGCAGCCCGACGGCGACAATGGCCGACAGCCCGCGCTTCCAGCCGCCGGGTCCGGCGAGTTCCTGCGGCTCGGGCGCATGGGCATGGCTCCAGGCCGAACCGTGATCGTCGTGATCGTGACCGTGATGCCCGCAGCAGGCGGCGCCGTGCGTGTGATCGTGTTTGTGGACGTGCGCGTGGTCATGCGTGTGGACGTGCGCATGGCTTGCGTGCGCATTCGCATGGCCGGTGTGATCATGATCGTGACCGCCGTGACCATGCGCGTCCGCATGGGAATGAGCGTGAGCGTGACTCGCCCCGCCATGTGCATGGGCAAGCGCATGGCCATGCACCGGCTCCTGCGCCGCGCGATATTTCCGCCAGGCGCCGATCAGCGCGCGCCCCTTGACCCAGAGCAGCCGCGCGCCGAGCGCGGCAATCAGCCCATAGCTGATGACCTCGATCCACCAGATCGTGCCGTCCATGGTGCGGCGGGTTGCGCCGAGCAGAACGGCGGCGACACCGACAATCGCCACCGCGACCAGCGCCTGCAAAATCGCAGAGGCGAAGGACAACACCACCCCGCGCCACCAGGTCTCGCCATTGGCGACCACATAGGACGAGATCACCGCCTTGCCGTGGCCGGGTCCCGCGGCGTGAAACACGCCATAGGCAAACGACAGTGCGAACAGGGTCCAGACTGCGGAGCCATCCTTCTTGGCGGCGCGGATCGCACCGGACAGGCCGCGATAGAATTCCGATTGCTTGGCGAGCAGCCAGCCGACAACTCCGTCGGGCGGCGGAGGTGCGGTGCGCGGCGCACCAAAGGGGTTGGCTTGCGCGAAAGCCGTGTCGCTCATCAACGCGGCCGTCAGCGCAATCGCTGCAGCGGCGCCGACAACGAAACAGAGATGCTTCGGAGGCCGCCGGCCTGTCAGCATTTCACGCCGATCTTGTTGGCGAATTGCGCGCCGAACGGATTGTTGGGATCCGGGCGCGCGAAGATCGATTCGCTGAGCGACTTCACCTGGCTATCGTCGCCGAGTTTCACGGTCGAAATCTTGCACGAGGTCGGCGCGCCTTTCAGGGTGATCGGCTCCTTCTCGTCGAACTCGAAAGCGACGAAGTAGAGCGGGTCGTAAATTTCAAGATCGACATTCTTGGTCGCCGCAGGCTTTTTCAGCGGCAGCGTGAAATGCAACGTCAGCAGGTCGTCCTTCTGTTCCAGGAAATAATCGACCGGCTGCTCGAACTCGGCCTTCTGGCCGTTCAATTTGCCCTGGGTGAAGAAATCGAATTCCTTCAGAGAGGTCACGTTCACTTCGGCGAGCGGCTGCAGTTCCTCGCGGGTGAACTTGCCCTTCTCCTTCGATTCGAGGCCTTGCGTGGCATAGGACGAGAACATGTCGTCGAAGGTCCAGTGATGCCGGATGCCGGTCATCCGGCCCTCGGCGTCGTACACAATCTCGCTCTTCATCGTGACATAGACATGAGGATGCGCGTGCGCGGCCGGCGCGGCAAAGGCCAGCGCCACAA
>JAEZBA010000426.1 GCA_023430245.1 Pseudomonadota bacterium | reverse complement strand
CCCAACCAAACAATATCACGCCCAACACCCCGCCCATGTCGATGGCGCCTAACCCCTCCGCCACCATTATCGGCTCGCTGCCGCCGGCGGTCATGGCGATCGTCTGGATCACCAGCCCATCCTACATCGAACTCCTTTGGACCCATCCGACCGGGCAATTGATGCTGCTCGGCAGCGCGACGTGGATGCTGATGGGAGTCATGGTGATGAAGAAGATGATCAATTTCGATTTCTAGTGTCCAGGCGTATCAATGACCCAGATCATCATCGGCATCCTGAATGACACGCGGCTCCTCGCGATGATCCTCGCAGGGATTGCCGCGGTGGCGACGGTGCTGACGCTCGCGATGCCGCTGCTGGCCTCCGATCCGCTGCCGCGGCGGATGAAGTCGGTCGCGCGCGCGCGCGAAAAGAACAGGCAGCGCGAACGCGAGCGGATGGCGCGGGGCGAAAAGATTTCGCTGCGCGCCACGCCCAAGCAGTTCATGCAGCGGGCGGTCGAGAACTTCCAGCTCAACAAATGGGTCGGCCAGGAAGAGGCGCGGGAAAAGCTGGTTCAGGCCGGCTATCGCGGCCATGCGCCTTATGTCACCTATCTGTTCTTCCGGATGGTGACGCCGGTCGCGGCGTTGCTGATCTCGGTTCTGTACGTGTTCTTCATCCTGCATCTCGACAAGCCGATCACCGTGAAGATCGGCATCTGTCTGTTCGCCACCTATGTCGGCATGCATCTGCCGTGGCTGTTCCTGAAGAACAAGATCCAGAAGCGCCAGTTGTCGATTCGCCGTGCCTTTCCGGACGCGCTCGACTTGCTGCTGATCTGCGTCGAATCCGGCATGTCGATCGAGGCCGCTTTCAGGAAGGTCGCGAACGAGATCGGATCGCAATCGATTGCGCTGGCCGAGGAGTTCACGCTGACCACGGCCGAGTTGTCCTATCTTCCGGATCGGCGTCAGGCTTACGACAACCTGGCCAAGCGCACCGATATGGAGGGCGTCAAATCGGTCTGCATGGCGTTGCAGCAGGCGGAGCGCTACGGCACGCCGCTGGCGCAGACCTTGCGGGTGCTGGCGCAGGAAAATCGCGACATGCGCATGTCGGAGGCCGAGAAGAAGGCGGCGGCGCTGCCGCCCAAGCTGACCGTGCCGATGATCCTGTTCTTCCTGCCGGTCCTGTTCATCGTCATTCTCGGTCCGGCCGCGATCCGCGTGATGGCGATCCAATAGCGGCTGTCTCAGCGAATATCCGGCCAGATCGCATTCTTTTATCGATGCAGCCGTCGCTTGCTTGTCATGCCCCGCGAAGGCGGGGCATCCTTCAAACCATCGATGGGGCCGTGCGTACTGAATCGCCCGCTGGAGCCTGTCATCGGGCCGCGCTTCGCGCGGACCCGTTCGCGGGCGATGACAGCCAGAGTGACGCGATCAGTTGCCGAGGCGCGCTACGAACTATTCGCCGCCTGCCGAATCGCCCGCTGCGCGGGCTTGCCCTTGTTGTTCTTTTCCGCTGCAAGCATCTGCTTGAGATAATGCAGGTTGGCGGCCGCTTCTTCCGGTGACAGGTCGGCTTGTGCGATCTCCTGCGCCTCCTGGAAGCGGCCCTGCAGACCGACGACCAGCGCGAGATTCTGTCGCACGCGCGGTTCGCGGTTGGTGGCGGTATTGGCCCGCCGCAAGGTTTGCTCGGCTTCGTTCAGATTTCTGGACAAGGCGTAGGACAGGCCGAGATTGGACATCACCGACGGCTCGTCGGGAACGATCTTCAGCGCGGCGATGTAATGGCGGCGCGCGTCCTGGTGGCGTCCCATCTGGTCGAGCACCACGCCCTGCACGGACAGGATGCGCCAGTCGGGCTGGTCCGGCGTGTGCGCGCGGCTGAGGACATCCAGCGCTTGCGCGAACTGACCGGTATCCGCGAGCGCGCGGCCATAGGCGCCGAGAACCGCGGTATTGTTGGGATTGTTGAGCGAGGTTTGTTGCAGCACGGCGACCGCCTGTGCGCGCTGGCCGGTGGCCCGCAAGGCTTGTGCATAGCGGATGCCGGCTTCGGGGTCTTTCTGGTTTTTGGCGTAGCGCTCGCCCCAGATTTGCACCTCGCGCCGCGCATTGTCCTCGGGCGTCGACTGCCCGGCGGCGTCGGCGATGGTTCCAATCTGGGCGGACTGGCAGCCGCCCAGCATCAGCGCGGCGACGATGGCCGCGCTGGCCAGAAGGCTGGATTTGAAACGATAGGTCGATTTGCAACGATACATGGCGCGCCTCGATCGGCGGCGGGGACTGCCCGCACGCCACCCTTGCTCAATAAAGCGTTAACCCTAACGGTCGGTTAAAGCGGCCCCTTGGCGGAGCGGCACCGGACCCGATAAGAAGCCCTCATGCACCACGCATTCGCCGAATCGGGCCGCGAGACGGCCATTCCCATCTGGTTTGTTACCAAAACGACATGGCCCGGTATCCGGGACACCCTGGGGCCGCTTGCCCGCGGTTTTACCGAGGCGGCGGGCTTCGAGCCGAAGAGCGGCGCGCATCTCGCGCTACCGGCACCGGACGGCGGCATCGCCGGGATTCTGTTCGGTCTCGAGGACAGCGGCACCGGCGCGAATCCGATGCTTCCGGGCAAGCTGCCGGGATTGCTGGCGGACGGCGTCTACCGCTTCGCCAATGCGCCGCACGATACCCGCCTGGCAGCATTGGCCTTTGCGCTGGGCAGCTATCGCTTCGATCGCTATCGCAAGCGCAAGACCAAATCGGTGACGCTGGTGCCGCCGGACGGCGTCGATGCCGCCGACCTGTCGCGCATTGTCGAGGGCGTCACGCTGGCGCGCGATCTAATCAACACGCCGTCGAACGACATGGGGCCGGCTGAGCTGCACGAGGCGGCGCGGCTGCTGGCCGAACGTCACGATGCCTGGATCGAGGCCGTGACCGACGACGAATTGCTGCTGAAGAATTTTCCGCTGATCCATGCGGTCGGCCGTGCCGCTGCGCGTCCGCCGCGTCTGATCGATCTGCATTGGGGCGATCCGTCGGATCCCAAGGTGACGGTGGTCGGGAAGGGGGTCTGCTTCGATACCGGCGGTCTCGATCTGAAGCCGTCAAGCGCGATGCTGCTGATGAAGAAGGACATGGGCGGCGCCGCGGCGGCGTTGGCGCTGGCGCATATGGTCATGGACCGCAAGCTGCCGGTGGCGTTGCGGGTGCTGATCCCGGCGGTGGAGAATTCGGTGTCGGGTTCGGCGTTCCGGCCGCTCGATGTCTATCCCTCGCGCAAGGGCCTGACCGTGGAGGTCGGCAATACCGATGCTGAGGGGCGGCTGGTGCTGGCCGATGCGCTGGCGCTCGCCGACGAGGCCGCGCCCGATCTCCTGATCGACCTCGGAACGCTGACGGGCGCTGCTCGGGTGGCGCTCGGGCCCGAGCTTGTGCCCTTCTACGTGCATGACAGCGAGCTGGCGGCGTCGATGGCGCGGCACGGCATCGCCGAGCACGATCCGCTCTGGCGCATGCCGTTATGGGCGCCTTACGAATCCATGTTGGATTCCAAGGTGGCGGACACCGGTAATGTCGGCAGCGGCGCGTTTGCCGGTTCGATCACCTGCGCGCTGTTCCTGCAGAAGTTCGTCACCGCGGCGAAAGCGTGGTTGCATTTCGACATTTACGGCTGGAATCCGGCAACAAAACCCGCCCGCCCCGAAGGCGGCGAGTGTCAGGCCGCCCGCGCGCTCTATGCGTTTTTGTGCGAACGCTACGGGTGAGAATCCGTGACGCTCGATCCACGTCTCACGCCGGCGCGTCCCGATCTCGCTGCCAAGCATCTCGAAGGCCAAGTAGAGGCCGAACGCTTCGCCGAAGGGTCCGTGTGCGAAGTGTTCGACCCACGCGCGCCGTTACGGCGTGCGCCGGTGCCTGACGCGCCGCTGGAAACGGAGGTGCTGAAGGGCGAACGCATAGCGGTCTATGAAACGACAGAGGACGGTTGGTGCTGGGGTCAGCTCGCTTCTGACGGCTATGTCGGGTGGATGCCGGCGAACGCGCTCACCACCGCCCTTACGGAACCGACCATGCGCGTGCAGGTGTTGAGCACGCTGGTTTTTCCGGCTCCCAACATCAAGATCCCTCCAATCGAGGCGATACCCCTCGGCGCACGGGTTGCGGTCGAGCAAATTGAGCAACCGTTTGCGCGCACCGTGCATGGCGGATTTATCCCGGCGCAACATCTCGCGCCGCTCGACAAGCATGAAACCGACTATGTCGCGGTGGCTGAACGCTTCCTAGGGACGCCCTATTTATGGGGGGGAAAGACCAATCTCGGCATCGATTGTTCCGGCCTGGTGCAGGTGGCGGTATCAGCCTGCGGGATCACGTGCCTGCGCGACAGCGACATGCAGGAGAATTCGCTTGGTGAGCCAGTCAGTGTGCTTGGTGCGCTCTCAATGCCGCAGCGCGGAGACCTGATCTTCTGGCCGGGCCATGTCGCGCTGGTCCGCGATCGTAAGACCATTATCCACGCCAATGCCCATCACATGGCAGTCGTGGTCGAACCGCTCGATCAAGCGCTGACGCGCATTCGTGAGGCGGGTTCCGAGGTGAGGTCGGTGAGGCGAGTCATCTTGCGCACGCAATCAGGCGGATAGTCATCGTCAGCAGGCTGCTGCCTTGCCGCATTTGCGGACCGAGTCGATCACCGCCTTCAGGCTCTTGCGGCCGGGATGGCCCTGAATGGCGATATCCTGAATCAGGTACGATGGCGTCGCCTTCAACCCGAGCGTATCGGCAAAGCGCACATGCGCCTTCATGATGTCGGTAATGCCGTCTTCATTGGCCGCGTCGAGAATCTTCTGGAGATCGAGCTTGAAATTGGAGGCGGTGGAGAGGGCGCGCTGGCCGTCGATAACGCCCCGCCCGGCATATAAAGCGCGATGAAACCGGTAGAATTCCTGCGGTGTAATGCTCTTAGAGACCGCGATCTCCACCCGTCCAGCAAGGATCGAGGGTATTCCGAGCACCGGAAATGGCACTAGAACAAGCCGCAGCTTCTTGTCCGCCTTGAGCAGAGCATCGACATCGGCCGATGCGCGGCGGCAATACGGACAGTTCAGATCGTAGAACTCGACCAGCGTCACATCGCCATCCGGATTGGCGGCGACCACCGCGCCGGGAAGCTTCTCGGCCGCGGCCACGCTGCCCGGCGCGATCGTATGATTGGCGACCGGACTTCCGTCTTCTCCAACGATGGGCCGCTCCGCTTTCAGGCCCTGGGCATGGGCGAAGGCGGACAATGCGAGGATGAGCGACAGGACGAGCAGGCAGCGAGGCATGAGATTCCAATCATGTAAGATCACATGCGACATTGCGCATACGGCAGCCAAAGCTAAATCAAGTTTGCGTTATGCGCCGGCTTGGCAGCCCTGCGCGCGCAGCGCCGCTCAGCGCTATTGCGCCACGATATCGGCGGACGCCGTCTCGAGATCGAACGCTGCCGCGAACAACGCCCGGGTATAGTCCGATTTCGGATTGGCAAAGAGTTCCTTGGCCGGGCCTTCTTCCATGATCTTGCCGTTGCGCATCACGATCAGCCGGCTTGCAAGCGCGGCCACGACCTTGAGGTCATGCGAGATGAACAGATAGGTCAGGCCGAGACGCTTCTGCAGATTGCGCAGCAGGTCGCAGATCTGGCACTGGATCAGCATGTCGAGCGCCGATGTCGGCTCGTCCAGCACGATGAATTTCGGCCGTAGCACGATGGCGCGCGCGACCGCGATGCGCTGGCGCTGGCCGCCGGAGAATTCGTGCGGGTAACGGAACCGCGTATCGGGGTCGAGGCCGACATCGTTGAGCGCGCTCACCACCTTGGCCTGACGCTCCTGCACCGACATGTCCGGGTAATGAACCCTCAGGCCTTCCTCGATGATGTCGGCAACCGACAGGCGTGGACTGAGCGAACCGTAGGGATCCTGAAACACCACCTGCATGGCGTGACGATAGGGCAGCATCTCCTTGAAGGTGAGATCCTGAACCTCATTGCCCATGAAAACGATGGGCCCTTCGGACGAGATCAGCCGCAATATCGCGAGCCCGAGCGTGGTCTTGCCGGAACCGGACTCGCCGACAATGCCCAGCGTTTCTCCCTTGCGCACCTCGATCGAGATCCCGTCGACGGCTTTGATATGGCCGATGGTCGACCGAAGGATGCCGCGCTTTATCGGGAACCAGACCTTGAGATCGTCGGTCTTGACCATCACCGGCTCGGTCGGCTGCAGCGGTGCGGGGTCGGGTGTCGGCTCTGCCGTGAGCAGCGCTCTCGTATAGGGATGCTCGGGCTTCTTGAACACCTGGTCGACCGGGCCCTGCTCCACGATCTTGCCCTGGTTCATGACGCAGACGCGGTCGGCGATCTTGCGCACGATGCCGAGGTCGTGGGTGATGAACAATATCGCCATGCCAAGCCGGGCCTGCAGATCCTTGAGCAGCCGCAGGATCTGGGCCTGCACGGTCACGTCGAGTGCGGTGGTCGGCTCGTCGGCGATCAGCAATTCCGGCTCGTTCGCGAGCGCCATCGCGATCATCACGCGCTGGCGCTGCCCGCCTGACAATTGGTGCGGATAGCTTTTCAGCCGTCCGGCCGGATCCGGGATGCCGACCTGGGTGAGCAG
>JAEZBA010000393.1 GCA_023430245.1 Pseudomonadota bacterium | reverse complement strand
CATCTGTCGCTCTATCAGCTCACCATCGAAGCCGACACGCCGTTCTTCGCCCTGCACAAAAGCGGCAAGCTGGTGACACCGGACGACGACGTTGCGCGCGAACTCTACGACCTGACACAGGAAGTCTGCGACGCCGCCGGCCTGTCGGCCTACGAGATTTCCAACCACGCGCGGACGGGCGCGGAAAGCCGACACAATCTGGTTTACTGGCGCGGCGATGAATATGCCGGCATCGGTCCGGGCGCGCATGGCCGCATCGAACAGGACGGCCGCCGTTATGCCACCGCCACGGAGAAGCGGCCCGAAAGCTGGCTGATGCGGGTCGAGGGCATGGGACACGGGCTCGTTGTCGACGAGGTGCTGACCCGCGAGGAACGCGCCGACGAATATCTCTTGATGGGATTGCGGCTCGCCGAAGGGATCGACCCGCAGCGCTACGAGGCATTGTCCGGGCGTCCGCTCGACCAGAAGCGGATCGCCATCCTGCTGGCCGAAGGCGCGGTCGAGACCACCGCGAACGGACGGCTGCGCGTCACCCAGGCTGCGTTCCCGATTCTGGATGCCGTGGTTGCGGATCTCGCGGCTTAGTTTTCGCGTAAAAAGCTACGTCCCCGATCCGCCGAACGATTTCGGCGTCGGGCTGACGATCTGACCTCCACCCGCGGCAACCCGCATCACCGCGAGTCCGCGTTCGTTGGTCCCGTCCGGCTTGAACCGGAAGATCCCGTCGATCCCGGCAAAGCCGGACGGATTGGTCAGCGTCTGATCGGTGATCGGCTGCCCGGGCTGATTGCGCGCAAGCGCCGCGACCAGCGCAGCCGAGTCATAGACCAGCGTTGCCGTCCGCACCGGCTCACTGCCATAGCGCGCCTGATAGCGCTGCACGAAATTGGCAAAGCCCGCTGGATCGGGAGCGGCGTAAAGACCGCCCAGCATGGATCCGTCGTTGAAGATGCGCGGATCGTCCCAGAGACCGGTGCCGAGCAGTTGCACGCGTTTGGTATTGACGCCGGCACTCACAAGCCCCTGCGCGATGGTCGGTGCCACATCGCCGCCGTCCGGAATGAAGACTGCGTCGGCGCTGCGCGCGGCCTGCGCGATCACACCGATCGAGGCCGGCAGCCGTTCCTTGCTGTAGCGTTCGAGCGCGACCACACGTCCGCCGCGGCGGGCGACCTCCTCGCGGAATGTCGCCTCCACCACCGAGCCATAGGCATTCTCCGGCACGATCGCGGCGTAGGAGCGCTTGCCGCTCGTGAAGGCATAGGCGAGCACCCGCACGACATCGGTTTCCGGCAGAAAGCTCAGGAGATAGACGCCGCGCGCGGCGACGCTCGCGTCGGTGGAAAAGCCGATCACCGGGATATTGCGCGGCCGCGCCGCGGCGCCCGTCGCCTGCACCGATTGCGCAAAGAGTGGGCCGAGGATAACCCGCGCGCCCTCGTCCATTGCCTGGCTGGCGACCATCCGGGCCTGTTGCGGATTGCCGGCATCGTCCTTGATCAAAAGCTGGATGTCGGCACTGGAAAATTCCGCCAGCGCCATCTCGGCGGCGTTCTTCATCGATTGCGCCGCCATCCCGGCATTGCCGCCTGCCGAAAGAGGTAGAATCAGCGCGCCCTTGTACTGGCCGCCGCCGATCTCGGAGCCGGCCTGCGGCGGGCCAGCCGGAACCACCGGGGTCTCGCCAAATGAGGAACCGCCGCCGTTATTGGCAGCGCAGCCGGTCAGCCCGGCCGCCGCGAGCGAGGCCGCCGAAAGGGCAAAGTGCCGGCGTGATAACAGGACAGGTTTTCGCATCGACCCGGACCCAGCCAGATTCAGGAGCGAGACGCGCGGCTGGACGAGGCGCCTACCGGCGCAATCTGGCATATTGTGACAGGATGTTTAACCGGGCAGGCATCATGGCCGAGGCAGTGTTTGAGATGGTGTTGCCATGACGCAACCCCGGCGTGGATTTCACATCGGGGGAACACATTATGCTGCGCCGACGCTCAGCCCCGGCCTTTACCTGGTCGCTACACCCATCGGGAACCTGGGCGACATCACCTTGCGCGCGCTGCAGACGCTTGCCGCGGCAGACCTGATAGCCTGCGAGGACACCCGCGTCAGCCGCAAGCTGCTGGAGCATTACGGCATCGCCACCGCAACCACGGCCTATCACGATCACAACGCGGCCGCCGTACGCCCGGCTTTGCTCAAGCGCATTGCCGATGGCGCTGCGGTGGCGCTGATCTCCGATGCGGGAACGCCGGCGATTTCCGACCCGGGTTACAAGCTTGTGCGCGAAGCGCGCGAGCACGGCCTTGCCGTCACCGCGCTGCCGGGCGCCTCATCGGTGCTGACCGCTCTGGTCGCGTCCGGGTTGCCGACCGACCGTTTCCTGTTCGAAGGCTTCCTGCCCGCGAAGGCGATGCAGCGGCGGGACCGGATCGCCGAACTGTCGCGCATTCCCGCAAGCATCGTGTTGTTTGAAGGCGGTTCGCGCATTGCCGCAACCCTGTCCGGTCTTGCCGCAGGCTTCGGCCCGCGCGAAGCCGCGATCTGCCGCGAACTGACCAAGCTGCATGAGGAGGTGCGGCGCGCGCCGTTGTCCGACCTTGCAGAGCATTACGCAGGCGATGCCGAAACGCGCGGCGAATTCGTCATCGTGATCGCGCCGCCCGGGGAAGCGGCGGTCCCGGATGCAAACGACGTCGACGCTCTCATTCGCGCGGCGCTGTCGCGTGTCTCGGTCAGGGACGCGGTTGGCGAAATCGTCGCCGCAACCGGACTGCCGCGCCGTGACGTCTACCAGCGTGCGGTCGAACTGGCGAAGGAACGGAGCAAGGAGCGGAGCGATGCCGCCCCGTAAAACCAGATCAGCGGACAAGCCGCCGCCCGCGCCAGAGCGTCAGGTCGCATTCAAATTCGGGCTGTCGGCCGAGAGCCGCGCTGCGGCGCTCCTGATCGCAAAAGGATTTCGCATTATCGCGAAGCGCTTTCGCTGTCCGGCCGGCGAGATCGACATCGTCGCCAAGCGCGGCGCGCTGCTGATTTTCGTCGAAGTGAAAGCGCGTGCGCGGCTCGACGACGCGGCCTGGTCGGTCACCGATCGCCAGAAGCGCCGCATCGCGTCGGCTGCGTCGGCCTGGCTTGCCGATCATCCGGAGGATTCAGGCTGCGACACGCGGTTCGATGCGGTGCTGGTCGCGCCGCGATCGTTGCCGCAGCATCTTCAGGGCGCGTTCGAAGCGGAATAGCCGGTCCGGCAGATGCCGAACCGCAAAGGCAGACTACGCCGCCTTGATGCGCGCGACGAACTGCTCGATCTGGCTGCGCATCTGCGAGGCCAGCCGGTCGAGCCGGTCGGAGACATCATGCGCGGCCTCCGAATGCACGCGGCTGATTTCGGTGGCTTCCGTCACTTTACCGATCTGGTCCGTGGTCTCGGCCGCCCGGCGCGACGCCGTCTCGACACTGCGCGCGATCTCCTGCGTCGCCGCACCCTGCTCGGTCACCGCAGCGGCAATCGCGCCGGAGATATCGCCGATCTCGCGGATCGTGGTCTTGATCGCGCTGATCGCCGCGATCGACCGGTTGGTGGCCTGCTGCATGCCGGCGATCTGCGCCCCGATCTCTTCGGTGGCGCGGGCCGTCTGGCCGGCCAGCGCCTTGACCTCGCCCGCCACCACCGCGAAGCCGCGGCCGGCATCGCCCGCGCGCGCCGCCTCGATCGTGGCATTGAGCGCCAGCAGGTTGGTCTGTTCGGCAATATCGTTGATCAGCCGGATCACATCGCCGATCCGGCCGGCCGCCTCGCTCAGTTCCTGCACCGTGTCATTGGTGGCGCCGGCTTCGGCCACCGCCTTCATCGCGATATCGTTCGATTGCGACACCTGCCGCTCGATCTCGAGCACCGACATTGCAAGCTCGTCGGCGGCCGACGCGATGTCGCGGACGTTCGTATTCGACTCTTCGGACGATTGCGTGGCGCGGCCCGTCCGGTCGACGGTGATTTCGACCGCCTGCGCCAGCTCGGTGGCGGCCGTTTTGGCGCGGCCGGACATCTTCATCAGTTCGCGCAGCGTTCCCTCGACATCCGCGGAGAAAGCTGCGATCTCGGCCGCGATCTGGTCCTGCCGCTGCCTGCGTGCATCGGCATCCTCACGCACGGTCTGGTTCAATTCCTTGTTGCTCCGCATGGCGGACTGGAACACCGCGATCGAAGCCGCCAGGGCGCCGATTTCGTCGCGTCGTCCGCGGTTCGGGATCGCCACGTCGATTTGCCCGTCCGCAAGCTGCGCGGTCGCGCGCGTGATGGCGAACAGCCGGGCGCAGGTGCGCCCCACTACCGCGGCACCGGACACGGCCAGCAGCAGGACCAGGATGGCCATGGCTCCGAGCCACCAGGCGAGGCCATGCATTTCCGCGACGGGCGCAAAGCTGCCGATCTGCTGCGCAATCACCGCGAGCGCGACGGCCACGGTCGCGAGCAACGCGAAAATGGCGTAAAGCTTGACCGCGATCGTCAATCTCGGGAATGCCACAGCGAACATCCGGGTGGTTCGGGAAACACGTCGCCGGATCATCGCAGCCAGTTATTAACCACGCGTTTGCAACTGAAATAAGAAAGCTGGGTCAAGAGCATGCCACTCAATATCGCCGTCCAGATGGACCCCATCGAGCGGATCAATATTCGCGGGGATTCCACCTTCGCGCTGCTGCTGGAGGCAAAGGCACGCGGCCACAAGCTGTCGTATTACACGCCCGACAAGCTCGCCCAGAGCGGCGACCGGGTGTTTGCGACGGTGCAGCCGCTGGATGTACGCGACGAGATCGGCAATCACGTCACCCTGGGCGACGGCAAGCGCACCGAACTCACCAACTTCGATGTGATCCTGCTGCGGCAGGATCCGCCCTTCGACATGGCCTATATCACCACCACGCATATGCTCGAGCGGGTGCATCCGAAGACGCTGGTGGTCAACGACCCGGCGCATGTGCGTAACGCGCCGGAGAAAATATTCGTGATGGAGTTCGCGGACCTGATGCCGCCGACCCTGATCACGCGTGACCTGGCCGAGATCAAGGCGTTCCGGGAGGAGCACGGCGACATCGTGATGAAGCCGCTTTACGGCAATGGCGGCGCCGCCGTGTTCCGGCTGACCCGCGACGATCTCAATTTCGGCTCGCTGTACGACCTGTTCGCGACCACCTTCCGCGAGCAATGGATGGTGCAGCGGTTTCTTCCCGAGGTGAAAAAAGGCGACAAGCGCATCATCCTGGTCGACGGCGATTATGCCGGCGCGGTGAACCGGGTGCCGGCGCCGGACGATCTTCGCTCCAACATGGTGCGTGGCGGATCGCCGAAGGATACCGAACTCACCCCGCGCGAACATGAAATCTGCCGCCGGCTGGGGCCGGCCCTGAAGGAGCGCGGGCTGATCTTTGTCGGCATCGACGTGATCGACGGCTTCCTGACCGAGATCAACGTCACCTCGCCGACCGGCATCCGTGCGATCCGCAATATCGGCGGGCCGGACATCGCCGCGATGGTCTGGGATGCGATCGAAGCCAAACGCAAATAGACCCGGCCCGAGATATTTCACACATCGCTTGCGGCGACGGACGCATTTCACGAGCGGCCTGTCGCGATCGCGTTGCCGCGCGTTGGGCGCAGCGCGAGCCGGCGAAGACGCATGCACCATGCGCAGCACACGTCCACGCACTAACGCAGTGTGAAATTTCAGAGAAGCCTTTACCGTCCGTCTGAACCTTGAACGGATGAGAGCGCGTGGCGACGAACGAAGAACGTGTGCTGATTGCGGGAGCCGGGCCGGTCGGGCTGGTGGCCGCGGCTTATCTGGTGCGCCTCGGCGTTCCGGTGACGGTGATCGAGAGCGGCGCACAGCTGAGCGCGGAATCGCGCGCGTCGACATTCCATCCGCCAACATTGGATATGCTCGACCGGATCGGCGCCGCAGCGCCGCTGATTGCACAGGGCCTCATCGCTCCGACCCTGCAATATCGCTCGAAACGCGACGGCGTCATCGCCCAGTTCGACTTCGGCGATATCGCCGATCTCACCGGCCACCCGTATCGCCTGCAGGCCGAGCAGTTCAAGCTGACGCACATTCTGCTTTCCCAGCTTGCGGACAATCCGAATTTCTCGATCGAGTTCGACACCGCGCTCGATAGCGTCGAGCAGGATGGCGATCTCGTTCATGCCCGCGTCCGGCGCGGACAGGCGCTCGAGACCAGAACCGCGAAATGGCTGATCGGCGCCGATGGCGCGCGCAGCGCAACGCGGCGCGCGCTCGATATCGAATTCGATGGCTTTACCTGGCCGGAGCGGTTTCTGGTCGTCAGCACGCCGTTCGACTATCACGCCGTCCTGTCCGGACTGGCTCCGGTCAGCTATGTCGCCGATCCAGTCTGCTGGCATTTTCTCTTGCGCGTCGGCGACGTCTGGCGCGTGATGTTTCCGATCCGGCCCGAGATCAGCGACGACGTCGCGGTCACGCCGAAATTTGCCCAGCAGATGCTGTCCAATGTAGTCGCCGGAAACGAGCGATACGATATCTCGCACATCACGCTGTACCGTGTTCACCAGAGGGTCGCGGCGACCTTCCGCAAAGGCCGCGCCTTCCTTGTCGGCGACGCGGCACACATCAATAACCCGCTGGGCGGCATGGGCATGAACGGCGGCATTCACGACGCCGTCAACCTGACGGAGCGGCTTGCCGCCGTCTGGCATGGGTCCGCCGCGGACGCCGACCTGGACATCTACGACCTGCAGCGACGCCAGGTCACACTCGAATATGTCCAGAATCAAACCATCCAGAACAAGCGCGATCTCGAGGCCGCGGACGAAACTGCACAGAACGAGTTTCGTGACCGGCTGAGGCGCGTGCAGGGCGATCTGGAATCGCGGCGTGCCTATCTCCAGAGAATTTCGATGCTGGCGAGCCTGAAACGCGCCTCGGAACTGGCATGAGTCGTGCACCGCATTGCGGCAGCACAAATCTTAAAATCTCCAGATAAATGGATCGCGACATGCTCCTGAAGAAAATCGCCCTTGCCGCTCTCGGCTTCATGGCTGTGCTCGCATCATCGGATGTGCGGGCGTCGGAATTCCCCGACAAGCCGATCACCATTGTGGTCCCCTTCCCCGCTGGCAGCACCAGCGACATGATCCCGCGATTACTGGGGCCGCTGCTGACGAAGTCACTGGGCGTGCCGATTGTGGTTGAGAACCGACCGGGTGCAAATGGCTCGATCGGAGCGGCGCGGGTCGCCTCCGCCGCACCGGATGGATATACGCTGCTGATGGTGACCACCGGCGTGCTGGCGATCAATCAATGGATCTATGCGAAGCCGCTGTATTCGCCCGAACGCGACTTCACGCCGATCGTCAATGCCGCCGCGACATCGAACATGATCGTCGTCAATCCGTCGGTGAAGGCCGGGACGCTGGCCGAGCTGGTGTCGCTGGCGAAAGCTCAGCCCGGCATGCTGACCTTCGCGTCGGCCGGCAACGGAAGCACGAGCCATATCTGCGGCGAAGCGCTCAAGGTGCTTGGCGGGATCGACATCGTGCATGTTCCGTATCAGGGACCCGCACCGGCCCTGCAGGATCTTCTTGGCGACCGCGTTTCGATGATCTGCGACAATTTCTCGAACGTCGTCCAGCAGGTCCGTGCCGGCAAGCTGAAGGCGATCGTCGTCACCGCAAAGGAGCGTAACAGCCAATTGCCGGACGTGCCCGCATCGCCTGACGCTGGCATGCCTGACCTTGAAGCAGGCATCTGGTATGGCTTCGTTGCACCCGCGGCGACGCCGAAAGCCATCGTCGAAAAGCTCAACAAGGCGTTCGTCGAGGCGCTGCGCGATCCCGCCGTCGTGAGCCGTCTCGAAGGCGTTGGAATGACGGTCGTTGCCGACAAGCCGGACGAATTCAAAGCCTTCATTGCCAAGGAATCCGCGCGCATGGAGAGCATTGTGCGGCAGTCGCGCGCCAAGATTCCCTGAAGGCATTGTGACTGGAACGGTCACCTGCAAGCCTTGAGTGCATAACAGTCGCGGCAGATACCCCCTGAGACGATCTGCCCCGATTGTTCTTGTAATCAGGATTGCGCTAACGTGGCGCCGGCGCGGTGTGACAATAATTCCAGTGTCACACCGATGAGGCGTGACAACAGTTCCAGCGTCACGCCGATGAGGCGTGACAACAGTTCGATGCGCTTGAACAGACTTTCGTTTGCCCTGCTGACCTGCGCGGTGGCGCTGACCTCGCCGTCCTGGGCATTCGAAACCGAATTCCCGTCGGCGGGCAAATGCAGCTTCGCCAAGCGCCCGCCGGTCGTCCTGACCGAGCGGCAGATCGCCGGGTTCTGCAAATTCGATCACGACACGCAGTCGTTTGCCGGGACGCCGGCCGAGCAGGCGCGATGCCTGCTGAATCCGATCGAGCCGGTCGGCCGGCTCGGCACCGCGATGGAGACCCTGCCCGCGGCGCTGGAAACGCGGGTCGGCGGCGACACCGATCTGCCGTCACGCGATGCGCTGGCGGGACTGTTGCGCGACCGCGGCGCCAGCCAGAACGTGATCGATACGCTCGCTCAGCCGGTGTCGCATGCGCATGACAACGATCCGATGGCGCGCCCGGCAACCTATATCGTATTCCACGACACCTCGACGCCGAACTACCGCACCCAGCCCTGGCCGGTCTCGATCGACGACAATCCCAAGATCAATAATCTGGCGCGCTACGCCTGTTCGAACGACATCGAGCGTGCCCATGTCTTCATCAATCGCGGCGGCAGGATTTATCTCGCGCACGACTTCACCGTGCCGTGGCGCGCGACCAAATTCGAGACCGCAAAGAATTTCGGGCCCGCATTGAAGGGGCTGTTCCTGCATGTCGAGTTGATTCAGCCGCGCCGCGCGCTGAAGGGCTATGGCAGCCGCAACGATTTTCTCGCGCCCAAGCCCGGATTCACCCCGGCACAATATGAATCGCTGGCGCTGATCTACACGGTGGCAAGCCGCCGGGCCGGCTTCTGGATGATTCCGGCTTTCCATTCGGTGCTCGACGAGGGCATCCGCAACAAGCACGACGACCCGCAGAATTTCGAGCTGGCGCAGTTTGCGCAAAGCCTCGACGCGCTGGTCGGAGAGCTGCGCACACGGACTGCGGCGGCTGACGCAAATCCCGAAGCGGCGAAGGCCGAAGCGCGCAAGCCCGACTGAGCGTCAGGCGGCCTGGCGAAACTGTTCGACCGCAGCGAAGTCGTCGTCCGCGATCGCCTCTTCCAGCTCGATCTGCTGCAGCGTGCGTCCCGCCTGCATGCGCTCGATCAGCCGCTCGATATCGGATCCGGCCAGCTGCGCTTCGCGGCGGGCACGGCGGGCGAAGGCAAGCTCCATCTGCAACGCTTTCAGATCGACCATCTGTCACTCCATCGCTGTTGAAAGAACGCTAGCCTGAGTCGTTTTGTTCTGCAAATGTTCTTGTGTTCCATATTGGAACCCGTTAGGCTTCATCCACAATCTACTTCGGCGTGTGCAATTGAGCGTGTGGACTTGAAGCGCGGGCGTCTGGGGCGATGGTTCAGCGGGTTTCCACAGTTGCGTTTCAGGGCATCGAGGCCCGCGCAGTCGATGTGCAGGTTCAGGTCGCGCCCGGCCTGCCGGCGTTCAGCGTGGTCGGGCTTGCCGACAAGGCGGTGTCCGAAGCCCGCGAGCGGGTGCGCTCCGCCCTGATCGCATCGGGGCTGGCGCTGCCGGCGCGACGCATCACCGTCAATCTGGCGCCGGCCGATCTGCCCAAGGAGGGCAGTCATTACGATCTGCCGATTGCGCTCGGCTTAATGGCTGCGATCGGCGCGATCCCTCACGACGCGGTCGCGGGTTTCACCGTGCTGGGCGAACTCGGGCTCGATGGCTCGATCGCACCGGTCGCGGGTGTCCTGCCGGCCGCCATCGGCGCCAATGCCCGCGGCGAAGGCCTGATCTGTCCGAAAGCTTGCGGTGCGGAAGCCGCCTGGGCCAGCCCGGAAATGGAAATCATCGCCGCCGCATCGCTGATCCAGCTTGCCAATCACTTCAAGGGCACGCAGGTGCTGACGCGCCCGCAGCCCCGGATCCGCGAAACCGAAGCGACGCTGCTCGACCTCGCCGACATCAAGGGACAGGAGAGCGGCAAACGCGCGCTCGAAGTCGCCGCGGCCGGTGGACACAACCTTTTGCTGGTCGGACCGCCCGGCGCCGGCAAATCGATGCTGGCCGCGCGGCTGCCGTCGATCCTGCCTCCGCTCACGCCGGAGGAATTGCTCGAAATCTCGATGGTCGCGTCAGTCGCAGGCGAGATCGAAGGCGGCTCGCTCACCAACCGCCGCCCGTTCCGCTCGCCGCATCATTCCGCATCAATGCCGGCGCTGGTCGGCGGAGGTCTGCGTGCGCGGCCGGGTGAGGTGTCGCTCGCGCATAACGGCGTGCTGTTTCTCGACGAGTTTCCGGAATTTTCCGGGCAGGCCATCGATTCGCTGCGCCAGCCGCTCGAGACCGGCGAAGTCTCGATCGCCCGCGCCAACCATCGCATTACCTATCCGGCGCGCTTCATGCTGGTCGCGGCAATGAATCCCTGCCGCTGCGGGCATGCCAGCGACCCGGGCTATCTCTGCAAACGCGGCATGAATGTGCGCTGCGCCGCCGATTATCAGGGGAAATTGTCGGGCCCGCTGCTCGATCGCATCGACCTGCATATCGAGGTGCCCGCCGTCACCGCCGCCGACCTGATCCTGCCGCCGCCCGCCGAGGGTTCGGCGCAGGTTGCCGCGCGTGTCGCGCGCGCCCGCGACATCCAGGCGCAGCGTTATGCAGCGCTCGGCCTGCCGCAGATCCGCACCAATGCGCAGGTCTCGGGCAATGTGCTGGAGCAGGTAGCGCAGCCGGACAAGAGCGGTCTTTCGCTTCTCCGCGATGCGTCAGACGCGATGCGGCTATCGGCGCGCGGCTATCACCGGGTGCTGCGGGTGGCGCTCACGCTCGCCGATCTCGACGGCGCCGCCGATGTCGGCCGCATCCATCTGGCCGAAGCTTTGTCCTATCGCGCACTGACCGACGAGATGCGGCGCGCAGCGTGAGGCGCTTGCCGCCGGCAATCCGTAAAATTGTCCGCAATCGCGCAAGCCGCCGCTAACGCTGCACGCAAGCAAGTCCGCGCGCGCATCCGCGCATCAATCCAATCGCAACCGCCTGCCGTCACCTTGGTCGCAAGGGCAAGGAGCCGTTCCGTCATGCGCGGACGGCCGATACGGGACGTCAGGCATGCAATCGTTTTCCACACCATGGGGCGGAGTGCGCAGGTTTGTGTTCAGCTTCGCGCGGATGGCGTTCTTCCTGCTGGCCGGGATGTGGATCGGATTTGGGCTACTCGCATCCACCACGACCGGAACGTCGACTTACGATCCCGCCTTGTTTGCCATCGGGCTTGCGGCGCTGTTCGCCTTTGTCTGCACCTTCGCGGCGTTCCTGATCTATCGCAACCGGGTATGGCGCAGCCGCGCGCTGGCGCTGGAAGAGCGCAACGAAGACCTGTCCGACCGGATCTGGTCCTTGCAGGAGGCGGAACAGCGCGCCTTGTCGTTCCTCGACATGCAGGGCGACCTGATCGTGCGCCGCAATGTGCACGGCGCCATAACCTTCGCCAACGAAGCCTTCTGCCAGCTCGCGGGCAAGACCGGCGATGCGTTGCAGAGCTCGCACTTCTCCTTCTCCGTCCTCGAACAGGGCGATGCCGCGACCCTGCCGAATGGCAGCCGCGTCTCCGATCAGCAGATCGAAACCGCGACCGGCCCGCGCTGGATCGCCTGGCGCGAAGGCGCAGTCCCCGGCGAGAATGGCCAAACTGAAATTCAGAGCGTCGGCCGCGACGTCACCGACCGGGTGATGTCGGAACACGCGCTGGCGGAAGCGCGCGATTTGTCGGAGGCCGCGAACCGCGCCAAGTCGCGCTTCCTGGCCATGGCGAGCCATGAAATCCGCACGCCGCTCAACGGCATCATCGGCATGGCCGATCTGCTGCTCGATACCAGGCTTAGCCCCGAACAGGCCACTTATACGCGCGCGGTGAAGACATCCGGTGAAACGCTGCTGGCGCTGATCGAGGAGATTCTCGACTTCTCCAGGATCGAAGCCGGCCGGCTGGATCTCGAAGCGCGGCCGTTCCCGCTGGCCGCCATGATCGAGGACCTGACCGAATTGCTTGCCGTGCGCGCGCAGGGCAAGGGCCTCGAAATCGCGAGCTATGTCGACGAGCGGCTGCCGTCGCGCGTGATCGGCGACGAGACGCGGCTGAAACAAGTGCTGCTCAATCTCGCCGGCAATGCCGTCAAGTTCACCGCCGAAGGCGGTGTCGCGATCGTCGTCGAGCCCGGCGAATGGCCGGGTGAAATCCTGTTCAAGGTCCGCGATACCGGCATCGGCATCGCGCCGGCGGATCACGACAAGATTTTCAGGGAATTCGAGCAGACCGAAAGCGGCGCAAGCCAGGCGGACGGCGCCGGTCTCGGTCTGGCGATCGTCAAACGCATCGTCGAGGGCATGCAGGGCCGCATCGCGCTGGAAAGCGCGCCCGGCGCAGGCAGCCTGTTCGAGGTCGCGGTGCCGCTGCAGCCCGCCGCGGATGCCGAACGCATGCCAGCCTTCGCGGCGCCCGACCTGACGCACCGCGCCATCATGATCGTTGCCCCATCGCATGTCGAAGCCGCGTTGCTGGCGCGGCGGCTGACGCGCTGGGGTGCACGGGTCGCGATCGCGCCGAACGAGACGGTGGCGCAGGCGTTGCTGCCGGAGCGCGAATGGAACGCCGTTCTGATCGACCATGTGCTCGGCAACGAAGCCATCGACGCCTTGCTCGCGGCGACCCGCAGCATTCCGTGCCGCCTGGTCACCATCACGCCGGCGGCGCGGTCTGAACTTGCCGACCTCAGGGCGCGCGGCTTCAGCGGCTATCTGGTGAAGCCGGTGCGCGCCGCATCGCTAGCCGAACGACTGCGGATGGACGGCGACGGCTTCGCACAGATCGCGGACGAACTGAGCGAGCTGCCGAATTTCGGCAAGCCTCGCAGGGATGGATTGTCGATCCTGGTGGCCGAGGACAACGAGATCAACGCGCTGCTCACACGCGCGCTCTTGCAGAAGCTCGGGCATCGCCCGCAGGTGGTGGCCAGCGGTCACGCGGCGATGGAATCCTTCCTCGCCGCGAACGGTGCGGGTTTGCCATTCGACCTGATCCTGATGGATGTCCGCATGAGCGGCATCGATGGCATCGAAGCGACGCATCGCATCCGCACGATCGAAGCGAAGGCCGGCAGCCGTCGCACACCGATCGTCGCGCTCACCGCCAATGCACTTCCGGAGCATCGCGAGGCCTGTCTCGCCGCCGGCATGGATGCGTTCCTGTCGAAGCCGCTCGACCGCGAGAAGCTCGCCGCGGTGCTGGCGGAGGTGCGCGGGATGGCGCAGCGGGCGGCGTAAGAGGATGATGCTGTAGCCTGGGT
>JAEZBA010000387.1 GCA_023430245.1 Pseudomonadota bacterium | reverse complement strand
CGTTCTGGGTGGTGCCGGTGAGCTTGGTACGCGGCGCGCCGGTCTCGTCGGCAACGGCGACATACAACGACAGCAGCCAGGCCGCCGGCGCGTTGATTGTCATCGAGGTATTCATCTCGGCGAGCGGAATGCCGTTGAGCAGCGCCCGCATGTCGCCGAGATGGGAAACCGGTACACCGACCTTGCCGACCTCACCGGCGGCGAGGACGTGGTCGGAATCGTAGCCGGTCTGGGTCGGGAGATCGAAGGCGATGGACAGGCCGGTCTGGCCCTTCGAAAGATTCTGCCGGTAGAGGGCATTCGACTTTTCAGCGGTCGAATGCCCGGCATAGGTCCGGAAAATCCAGGGTCTGTCCCGTTTCGGTTTATCGTCCGCGCTATCGCTCATTCAATCTCCGCGCAGCGTTGGCCCTAGCGCTTGAAGAAACCGACGATCACGAGCAGGATCACCGCACCGATCATTGCATAAATGATCGCCGAGATAATGCCGCCACCGATCGAGATTCCGAGCCGGGGGAACAGCCAGCCGGCGATGAAGGCGCCGACGATGCCGACCACGATGTTGCCGATCAGGCCGAAGCCGTAACCCTTCACGATCAGGCCGGCGAGCCAGCCCGCGACGCCGCCGACGATCAACCAAACGATAAGGCTCTCGATACCCATATCTGTCTCCCCGACATGCGCGGGGACCCGCTGCCTAAGCCTCGCCCCCGCGGCTTTGTTGCATTGCAGCGAGGGCATTCTACTGCGACTGGAACCGGAAGTCAGCGAAGGACGGGTTCATTCCACGCACGTCCCAGCCAACCTGCAGCATATTATTGCAACGCAGCATATCCGGTTGCGTGCGAACCGCAACGGTTGTTTTGCCAGCAACGCGAAGGGATTGCGAGGTCGATACGCCTCCGCGACGCCTCTGGATCGGCGCCGGTCTAGATGGCTGTGGCCGTTCCGTTATCCACAAGCACCTCCGACGGTGCCCTGTGACTCAGGAAGCCAACAGGGCTCGCGGACAACCCATAAGCGCCGGATTGCATCACCGCGACGAGATCGCCGGCTTCCAGGGCGGGCAGATCAACCGCGCGCGCCAGCGTATCGAGCGGAGTGCAGAGCGGTCCGGTGACGACGGCGCGTTCGAACCCCGTCGCATCCATATGCGCAGGTGCGATCACGGGATAATCCCGCTTCACGACCTGGCCGAGATTGCCGGAGGCGGCGAGGTGATGATGCATGCCACCATCGGTGACGATGAAGCGGCTGCCACGCGAGATCTTGCTGGCGATCACGCGGGCGACATAGAGGCCGCCTGGCCCGGCCAGGTAGCGGCCGGGTTCGACGATGACACGGGCATCACGCAAAAGCGGCTCGGCCATCTTCTGCGCAACAAGCGCGCTGGTCCCGTTCCGGATTGACGTGAGATCAAGCGGCATGTCGCCAGCGTAATAGGGAATGCCGAGGCCGCCGCCGAGATCGATACTGCGCAGCGGGCGCTGGGCCGCGCGGGCGACGCGCGCGGCGACGTCGATCCCATGCCGCCACTGCGCAAGCAAGGTGTCGGCGTCGAGAATCTGGGTGCCGGCGAACATGTGCACCCCGCACAGGTCGAGGTGTCCGGTCGAGGCCAGCGCGCGCAGCACCTCATCGATCTGTTCTTCGTCAAACCCGAATGGCGACGGTTTGCCACCCATCCGCATGGCCCCGCCCTGTGCGGCGGCGACCGGATTGATGCGAAGGGAGACGGCGACACGCGCGCCGCCGCGTGCTGCGATCGCCTCAAGGCGCATCATCTCCTCGAGACTCTCCAGATGAATTTCGCCGATACCGTTTTGCACGACGTGGCTGAGTTCATCGTCACGCTTGCCCGGCCCGGCAAACAGGATGGCCTCAGGGGCCACACCGGCCTGCCGCGCGCGATCGTATTCACCGGCCGATGCAATCTCGATCCCGGCACCGAGTTCGACAAAAATGCGCGCGATGGCCGGATTCGGATTGGCCTTGATCGAATAGACGATGCTTGCAAAGCCACTCAGTGCGATCTTCAGCGCCATGAATGAACGGCGCATCACCTCTGCATCGTAGACGTAGAGCGGCGTGCCGAAGCGTGCGGCCAGTTCTTCGATCGTCAAGCCGCCGGCTACCAGATCTCGCCCGCGGACGGCGTAATGCTCTGCGACCAGTGTCAGTCCGAGCGACCGCGTGGCAGCGGCGTCAGTGGTTGGCATGATCGGTCCGTTCCGCCACCAGCGCCTTGTAGTCGACCTTGCCGTTCGGCGTGACGGGCAGCTCGGTCACCATTTCGATGTCGCGCGGCAGCATGAATGCGGCAAGCTTGTCGGCGGCAGCCGCGAGCGCGCTCCGCACGTCGATCGGTTGTTCGCGCGCGACGGCAACCGCGTGCACGCGCTGGCCGATCAAGGGGTCTGGCAGGCCGATGACGGCAATCTGGCGGAACCGGCCGGTTGCCATCAGCACCTCCTCCACTTCGCTCGGACTGATCCGGTATCCCGACGACTTGATCATCGCGTCGTCACGGCCGACGAAATAGAGAAAGCCCTCCTCGTCCTGCGTCACCAGATCGCCGGAATAGCAGACGATGTCGGCGCCGCAGCCGGGTTCAATCAGCGGGTTCGGGCGCAACACCCGCGCGGTGTCTTCGGGGCGCTTCCAGTAGCCGAGCGACACTGTCGGACCGCGATGCACCAGGATGCCGGGCTCGCCCGGATTGGCGCGGCGACCATCTGGGGTGACCACGAACACCTCGCATTCGGGAATGGCCTTGCCGATCGACGTCGGCCGCCGATCCACCTCGTCAGGCGGCAGATAGGTCGATCGGAAAGCCTCGGTGAGGCCGTACATCAGATAGATGCGGGTGTCGGGCAGCAACTCGCGCAGGCGCGCGGTGGTCGCTGACGGCACCGCGCCGCCGGAATTGGTGATGTAGCGAAGCGTAGGCAGCGGCGTTTTCGGGAGAAGCGGCGCCGCGCGCGTCAGGATCGACCAGACGGTCGGCACGCCGGCGAGACCGGTGCATTGATGATCGCGGATCGCGCGCACGATCTCGTCGCCGAAGCGAAAGCTCAGCAGCACCAGTGCGGCGCGCTGCTCGATAGAGGTCAGCAACTGGTTCAGTCCGTAATCGAAACTCAACGGCAGGATCGACAGAATGCGATCGTTGGCATTGATCCCGAGATAGCTGCGCACGATCCGCGCGCCCGCGATCAGGTTGCGATGGCTGAGCATCACGCCCTTGGGGCGGCCGGTCGAGCCGGAGGTGTAGAGGATGGCGGCGAGGTCCTCGCCAATGGCTGCGGATCGCGGCAGATCGCGTTCGGACGTGGCCGGCAATGTGCCGGTCTCGATGATCGTGAGCCCGTCGAGGTCCGCAAGCGCCGTAGCGTGGCTATCGCGGAGCGCCGAATCGGTGAGCAGGATCGCGGCTCCGCAATCCTCCAGGATGTGGCGCACCTGGGCCGGCCGCAGCAACGGATTGACCGGCACGCAGACGCCTCCAGCGCGGCTCACTGCAAAGATCGCGGCGCATTCCTCGATCGATTTCGGAAGCAGGATCGCCACCCGGTCGCCACGCTGCAATCCGGCTGCGCGAAACGCGGCTGCTTGCAAACGAACAAGCGCACGCAAGTCGGAATAAGCGAGACGGCGCGCGTCGTGGACAAGCGCGACCCGGTCTTCGTCTCCCGCGTCTCCCAGGAGATCATGGACGAGAAGTGGCGCAGGGGTCACGATCGCCGTCGCTCCACGAACGCCACCAGAGAGCCGAATGTTTCGAAGTTGGCGGGCTCGAAGTCCTCGTCGCCGACCTCCACGCCCAGCCGCTCGCCGAGGAACGCTGCGAGGTCGAGAATGCCGAGCGAATCGATGGCGCCGCCGGTCAGCAGTGGCGTTGAATCCTCAAGCGGCTTGCCGGCCAGCGCCGGAAATCGTTCGCGCAGAAAGTCCGCGATCGTAGCTCGAATGTCGATCTTTTCGGGTGACAACATGTTTGCTCCTGCCATGGTCGCGGTCAGATCTGAAGGAAGACGAATTCGGAGAAGGCGAGATCGCACGGTGCCGGCGCTGCCGGCCCCTTGTAGAAGGCCGGCGAGGTCCGCCGCGTGATCAGGCTGCCCGGGACGCGTTCGCTTTGGTCGCCATTGACCGCGAGCAGCAGGAT
>JAEZBA010000311.1 GCA_023430245.1 Pseudomonadota bacterium | reverse complement strand
CCGATCGACGAGATCCACATAGATCCGCCCATCGTGTCCGGCCACCCGCAGATAAACCGGGCGCTCGGGGCCGTCGAACAGAGCACGTGCCTCGATGACGGCAAGAGCCTCGGTCATGGCGTTGTTGTTGGGTGCCGTCCGCTCGCGAATGTAATACTCACGCAGAAGCCAACCGCGAAATTTGGGGCTTTTGACGGGCCAGGTTTCCCGATGGCCGTCAACATGCAGGTCCGCATATGGCGTTCCCTCAGGCGTGTGATAAAGATCAACGCCTGTCGCCGTGATGATGTCGAGCAAAACCCCGGACTGCGAGCGCTTCTGCCGATTGCTGCGCTGTGTGCTTTCTGCCGGAACGATCGTCTGTGCCTGCGGCGTGGCCCACGCGGCGTCGGTTGCAACGCGTGCGTCGGCACCGTTCATGTGTGCGTGGTTCCAATCTTTATGCATGATGGAGCTTCTCCGACGGAAGTGAGATCCGCACCTCGCGACCCTGCCCCTGCCAGCGTGCAGCGCAGGTCTCGGCGGCGTTGCGTCCGGCAATGTCGGTATCGGCGAAGATGGTCAGCGCCTGGATTCCCGCCAGCACCGGCAGGCGCGCGATTGATCCGGCGGAGGTCGCAACCCACACCGGCCTCCAGCCGGAAAGCATGACAGCCAGGGCATCCTCGATCCCCTCGGCGATGCCAAGCGCGCTGCCGACTTCCTCGTCAGCCGACAGACGGATCACGCCCTGGCTGCCGAGCATCTTGCGACCAAGCTTCCGCCCCTCGGTATCCACGAAGGTGCGATGCACACCGACGGGCAAACCCGTTACAGCGTCCGTCATGAGGGCGATAACGGCGCGTTTGCCGCCGTGCCAGCGTACAGCGTGGGTGAGCGCTGATCGGACGATATCGAGACGGCGCTGCTCGACGAAGTAGCGCTCGCCGAGGGTGCCAGCGAGCGGCGTCGCCTCCATCCAGAGCTTGCGGGCAATCCACCGCCCGACGCCCGTGTCATCGCGGGAAGGGGGCGGTGGCTTCGGCAGTGGCACGCGGGCCAGCTGGGCCGAACCGCCGAGGATCTGGACGCCGATCTCCAACGCCGTCATGAAATTAACGCCGAGTTCGCGGCGGATCAGATCGACCACGCTGCCGCCTTCGCCGCGTTCGTGATCCATAAACAGACCGCGCCGCTGTCCGGTGCGGCGGAGAGCCAGTGAACCGTGGCGGCCCCACCGCAACTCGCTGCGAGAGACTGTCGAAGGCTCACCAAGCAGGGCGACCGCGATCTCATCGGCCCGGTCTTTGAGGTGCTGGACCAGCAACGCGGCATCAGTCGTCGATGACGTGGGGAAGCTCGCCGGAGCGACTGAAGCCCGGGAGTGGCTGAACCGGCTGTGACCGGTATGGGAAGTCGGCGTTTGTGCCATGAAATGTGGCTTTCGATGCTGAGATCATCGGGGGTACGCCACTTACAGAACTGGTTTCGACCTGACGGGGCCGATGAACGAAGCGGCCGCGCAAGAAGGCGGCCGTTTTGACTTCAGGTCTTGGACGACCGGCGAGGAGCGGCCGACTTGGCGGCGCCGAAATCCGGCAGCTCGCGTGCAAAAGCGAGCAAGTCCTCTTCGAGAATGATGGTGCGGCGGCCGAACTTCCGGGCACGCAGGAGACCGTCAGAAATCGCCTTGTAGAGCCTGGCGCGTGACGATCCGAGACGATGCGCAGCTTCCTCAATCGAATTGCCGAGGCGGGGCGGCGCGGTGGGGCGGTCAGCGACGCGCGACGGCGTGGTCGCACGGTCAACCGAAGTGTGAGGTTGCGGCCGTTTGCGCAGCCGGGGCGCTTGCGGCGTGTCCGTGTAAGTCATGCTCGTGCCTTCCGTGATGATCACAGATGCGGGGCAATCTGCATGGAAGGAGATGGGCACACAAGATGTTGAAGATATTGACAAATCTTGACACGCATTGACACGTCAATCAGTCACCTGACTGTGTCAAGACACGGGATCACTGAATTTGCTGGGAATATTTCATCCGCTATCGGATCAACTGCGCGATCGCAAGTTTGTCCACAGGGTCAAAAAAAATCTGGCACAGGTCTTCCGCGGGTTCTTGGAGATGATCGCCGGGATCAAAAGGCCGCCAACAGCTACGGTGCTGATCGAATATCCGACCGCGGGCATCCATCTGAATAAGCGTCGCGCTGAAGCTGGCTCCTCATAGATCGACAGCCCCTGCCCCGGCGCGTCCACGTCCCGGGGGGCGAGGGGAATGCCGCGCAGTTCCTTGGGAAGACGCTCGCCGTTGGTGGTGTCCACCGGTTCCTCCGTCACGCCTCGCCAGCAGTAGCCAGCCGCCAGCCGACGCCGCGCAGCTCCTGGCCGTCCAGTTGAAGACCGGCGGCGCGGAAGACGGTTTCCAACGCCGCGCCGATTTCGGAAACCGGCAACGGTTCGATGCCGCTTCGCGCGCACCACCCAAGATAAGCACTGCGGATCGCCGCGATGGAAATGCTGCCCTCTGGGGCCGGGCAGAACGTTTCGCACGCGAACCGGTCAGCCTCCTGCGTCGCATCACGCTGCGGCTTGCTCTCCGCGATCGCCAGAACGGCCGATGACCTCGACGAAGTCGGAGCTGGTGCATGGGCAGCGAATGCCACAAGCGCGGCCCCAAGGCCATTGGCCCCGATGCTGATCAGCACGGCGGCAATCAGATCGAATTGCCAGTCAGGAATGCCGAGCCGATCAGCCAACGGTGAAGCTGATCCGAGAACCGGCAGGGCAGCCAGGACGATACGGGCACTGTCGAGTTCATGCCGGGCCGCATTCCGCAGCGCGCCGATCTCGGCACGGGCTGCCTCAACCTCCTGCGTGGCGGTCGCCACCTGCTGTTCGAGCAATGCGCGGCAATGCGCGGCGCAGCCACGTTCCGCAGCCTTCTCCACAGCGGCGCTGTCGGCCGCGTGCTTCGCCTGCAGGGCTGCCGTGAGCCGCGGCGTATCGGTGATGGCAGCAAGTCCTGCAGCGGCCTCCTCGACGCGCTGTGAGGCCTTCTCGCGGGCCGTGGCCTGCGCGACGATCGGAGCTTGCCGGGCATCCCGCATCGCGATCGTGCGCTCCGCCGTCATCAGCAATTGGTAAGCTTCACCGGCCAGCAGCGCCGCGCCCACCAGGATCGCCATGACGATACGTCCTTGGCTCCAACAGCGCCCGATCACGGCGGCGCCGATCACCAGCCCGGCGCCGAGACCGATCAGCATCGGCGTGGTGGCCGCACCGTAGCCGCCATTCGCCAGCACAGCGCTGTGAATTACGGTTCCGACGATCGCGATGCCGACAATGCCGGAGGCCAGTTTAAGTGGTTCGATCCCCATCCAGGCCCCTTGCCTCTTTCAAAAGGTCGAGGGCCTGCTCCATCAGGTCCGCGACGGAGATGCCGAGCGCTTTCGCGATCGCGTTGGCCTCGTCTCGGAACGCGGGACTGCATCGGAAATTGATCTGGCTCGTGCGGATCGCGCCGCGCTTACGCTGTTTCTTGGTCAGCTGGGTACGGCGTTCCTTCTTCTTGCGATCTTCGCGCGCCTGCCGCTGCGCGTCTCCTGGCGCCTCGGAGAACATGCTCGCAAACTTGATGTCCTTGGTGGCCTCGATGTCGTCGATCATGCGGCTTTTCCCTTCGCCGCCTTGCGGACCGCAGCCTTGATCTCTTTCCACAGCAGGTCGATCTCCTGACCGGCGCCCTTGGCGTCGCGCTCGGCGCCGGTCGTTCCCGTGATCACGGCGCTGACGTAGGCCACGCGGTGCGAGACGCTGGTTTTTGCGAGTGGGACATTCCACGACAGCAACGTGCTGCGCGCAGCCTCCACCAGTT
>JAEZBA010000293.1 GCA_023430245.1 Pseudomonadota bacterium | reverse complement strand
GTCGGCAGCACTGCGCGGCACCAACAGCACCGCGCCCGGTGCGGGTGGATCTGCGGCGCTGACATCGTTGATGCTCGCGATCGCCCACACCGGTGCGCTCATGCGCACCGCGAAAGCGTCCAGGGTTTCGTCCGCCGCAACGGTCCCACGCACCGCGCTGTCCCACAGCACGATCGGCACAGCCGGCGGCACCACATAACGCATCGACAGCGGCGTGACATAAGCCACAGGCGCCGCAGCGCGCTTGGCGTTGCGGCCGCGCGCCGATGTCATCGGGCGCTCGGACGGGCGTAAGGTGGCGACGATCTTGTCAGCAACCAGCGCATGCAGCACCGGCGATTTGTCCAGCGTGATGTGAATGATCTCGCGCCGTTCGCGCAGATCGACATTGACGATGCGGCCGCGGAAATTGCTCGCACCGACGGCCTCGCCGCCGCCGATGAGATTGGTCTTCTGATAGAGGTTGATGAACACGCCGACATTGTCCGGCACCCGGCCGGCGATCGGCGTCGGATCGAAACCGAACATCAGCGCCACCGGAATGTTCGCCGCGCGCAGCCGCTGGGCGACAGAGATCGCGACATCGGCGCCGGACGAGTGACCGATCAGCACCACCGGCGCCGGCGCGCGGCGATGCTTGGCGATGATCTCACCGGCGAGATTGCCGGGCGCGTACATGCTGTGCACGCTGGCCTCGACGCCGCGCTCCCTGATGCGCTCGGCGAGATCGTAGAAGCCGGTGGAGAACACCTCGCCGACCAGACCGCGCAACAGATAAACGTGGCCCGGAATGCTGCCCGCAGGCGCGCGCGGCGCCGCGGTGGTATTCTGGTCGACGACCGCGCTGCTGCAGCCGGCGAGAAGAGTCAGCGCCAGCCCGGCAAGCGCGGCGAAGATCGGAGGGACGGACTTCGGACGCCGGCACATCCGAGATTTATGCTCGTGACTGCATGCCGGTTAAGTCTATCGGGATTTGGCCGGAGCGGACAGGGGTGGGTGAGTCCGACTCGTGACCACGAGAGCAGATCACGAGAGCGGATGAGGCCAAGGCTCTCTCACCGCTCGTCCACCCGAAAGCGCGCGCAAAGCTCCTCCCCGTTCGTCCCCGCGAACGCGGGGACCCAGTCTTTTCGGAGCCGCGAAACCGCGACACTAAACGCTTCCAAACTATAAGCCAGCGATCCAGACTCTTGGGAGCCGCGAAGCCAGTGACAGTCGCTGTGCTCTCTCCCCTTGCGGGAGAGGGCGGCGCTGCTCGCACCAAGAATGCTGATGGGTGAGGGGTCACGTTGTTGGAATGAAACCCCTCACCCATCACGACTCGCTATGCCTTCAACGTAGCCCTCTCCCTCAAGGGGAGAGGGCGCATTCTCCGGCGCCTCGCTCGCGGCAACGTCAAGCCGCGTGCGGCACGTAATGAAGCACCAGAAGCTCGGACCGCGGCAGCGGTACGATTGCATAGGCGCAGCCATCTTCATCACTGAACTCAACCAGCGCGGCCTCATCGTCGAGACTTTCAACGACGGTCCCGACCTGGCCGCGCGCGAGTCCGCGCGCAGGAACATCGCTCAGCAAAGCCACCGCATTCAGAAGCGACGGTACAGTTCGTTCGGTATCAGCCATCACAGCACCCAACATGTGACGAACCGGGGGAAGCGTTCCCCGGCCCGGAACATCCAGACAGTCCTTACCACGGCCAGCCGGTTCTGTCGCGTTAGCGTCACATCGGCACGCCAACGGGCACCGTACGCGTCCCGCTCGAGTTCGACGGCCTCCGCGTCAGACAACGCCGCGAGGATCGCATTCATTAGCCAGCCTGCGTCGTCATGCCCGATGCCAAGTGTCTGCGGAAACACCCGCGCCTTGTGCCTGCCACGCGGATGGGTAGCGTCGAGGCAATAGCCCGAGAGCTTGCGAACGTCGAGAACCGCGGCATCGATGTTTGGCAAGCGCGGCACGATTCCGCCTCCCCTCGCTCAATAAAAACTCTGCGGATCGATATCGACTTCCAGCTTCAAGCTCTTCCGCGTCTTCGGCGCATGTTCCAGCCACACCCGCATGAAACGCGATAGGTCGTAATTGCGCGGCGCCTTGATCAAGAGGCGAAACCGATAGCGCCCGCGCACCACTGCGAGCGGCGCCTCGGCCGGCCCGAGCACGCGCACTGTTTCATCCAGCGGTGACGCCGCCGCGAGCTTTTTCGCAAAGCCTTCAGTCTCATGCTTGTCGGCGCCCGACACGATCAGCGCCGCGAGCCGGCCGAAGGGCGGATAGCCGGTGGCCTCGCGCTGCGCGATCTCGGTATCGTAGAACGCATCGCGGTTGCCAGAAATCAGCGCGCGCATCACCGGGTGTTCGGGCTGGTGCGTCTGCAGAAAGCCCTGACCCTGCCCGGTCTCGCGGCCGGCGCGGCCCGACACCTGATGCAGCAATTGGAAGGTGCGCTCGGCCGCGCGCGGATCGCCATTGGCAAGCCCGAGATCGGCATCGACGATGCCGACCAGGTTCAGCTTTGGAAAGTGATGACCTTTCGCGACGAGCTGCGTGCCGATGATGATATCGAACTTGCCTTGCGCAACACCGTCGAGTTCTTCGCGCAGCCGCTCGACCGATTCCATCAGGTCGCTGGAGAGCACGATGGTGCGCGCGTCCGGAAACAGTGCCTGCGCTTCTTCCTGCAGGCGCTCGACGCCGGGCCCGACGGGCGCGAACGAATCCACCGCGTTGCATTGCGGGCAGGTCTTCGGCTGCGGCATCGAGAAGCCGCAATGGTGACAGACCAGCCGCCGCTTGAACCGGTGATCGACCAGCCACGAGTCGCAATTCTGGCAGGCGAGCCGGTAGCCGCAGGAGCGGCAGAGCGTCAGTGGCGCGTAACCCCGCCGGTTCAGAAACAGCAGCGCCTGCTCCTTCTTCTCCAGCGCGAGCTTCACCGCTTCTGCGAGCAACGGCGCGATGAAGCGTCCGCGCGGCGGGCCTTGCGTCCGCATATCAATGGCTTCGACATGCGGTAAATGCTGACCGCCGAAACGCTCGGGGAGCTTCAGCCGAGCATAGCGGTTTCTACGTGCATTAACCTCGGTCTCGACCGAGGGCGTTGCCGACGACAATATGACCGGAATGTGCGCGCCATGCGCACGCACGATTGCCATGTCGCGCGCGTGATAGTGCACGCCGTCTTCCTGCTTGTAGGCGGGATCATGCTCTTCATCGACGATGATCAGGCCAAGATCCGGATACGGCAGAAACAGCGCAGACCTCGCGCCGACCACGACCGAGATGTTACCCGCGCATAGAGCCGCATAGGTGCGGGCCCGCTTGCGCGGCGGCAGTTGCGAATGCCATTCGGCCGGCCGGGTGCCGAACCGTTGCTCGAAGCGGTTGAGGAATTGCGTCGTCAGCGCGATTTCCGGCATCAGGATAAGTGACTGACGCTGTTTGCGAATATTCTCCGCCACGGCTTCGAAATAGACTTCGGTCTTGCCCGATCCGGTGACGCCATCGACCAGGAAGGCGGAAAAGCCGCCGTTGCGGACGGCGGCGCACAAGGTGTCCGCGGCCTTCGCCTGCGCGTCCGTGAGGTCGGGCGAAACATAAGCCGGATCAGGCGGATAGGCGACCGGCTCGGGCGGCAGCACCAGCGTTTCCAGGGAGCCCTCGTCGATCAGCCCGTCGATCACGCCGGCGGAGACGCCGGCCTCATGGGCGATATCCGACTTGGTGGGGACCATCTG
>JAEZBA010000274.1 GCA_023430245.1 Pseudomonadota bacterium | reverse complement strand
ATACGGCTCGCAGCATACCGACGCCATCGTCACGCAGGACGATAAAGCCGCCGAGCGTTTCCTCAACGAGGTCGATTCCGCCATCGTTCTGCACAATGCCTCGACGCAATTCGCCGATGGTGGCGAGTTCGGCTTTGGCGCCGAGATCGGCATCGCCACCGGCCGCATGCATGCGCGCGGTCCGGTCGGCGTCGAACAACTGACATCGTTCAAATATCGCGTGGGTGGCAGCGGGCAGACCCGGCCGTGAGTGCTCGCACGTGGCAATGAAGCCCGGCGACTCGCCCCCGCGCACCCTGGTCAAGAGCGTCACCAGGGCCCGCGTCACACTGCCTCCGCACGGACCCGGCATGCGCATCGGCTTGTTCGGCGGCTCGTTCAATCCGCCGCATGAGGCGCATCGCGCCGCCAGCCTGCTGGCGATGAAGAAGCTACAGCTCGATCGCATGTGGTGGCTGGTGACGCCCGGCAATCCGTTGAAGGATACGCGCGCGCTGCCGTCGCTCGAGGCGCGAATCGAACAGGCGGCGGCGCTCGCCGATCATCCCCGTATCGACGTCACCGGCTTCGAATCCGTCATTGGCACGAAATATTCCTGCGATACGATTCGCTGGCTGCTGAACGAGGCACCCGGAACCCATTTCGTCTGGGTCATGGGCGCCGACAATCTGAAGGACTTCCATCGCTGGAAGAACTGGCGCGATATCTTCCTGATGCTCCCCGTCGCGGTGGTGGATCGCGGCGGCTTGAGCCTCAAGGCCGCATCGGGCCCCGCGGCGATCAGCTTCGCGCGCGTCCGGCTCCCCGAAAACAAGGCGTCCGCCCTGCCCGGCCTGCCGCCGCCGGCCTGGGTCTACCTCCACGGCGTAAAATCCGACCTCTCCTCCACCGCCATCCGGGAGGCCAGGGAGCGTAATGAGGAACGGAAGGACGGTTGAAAGTATTCACCCAACATGCCTACATTTAGGGGTGTTGAGTCCCCATATCTGCCGGGCACAACGTCAGAAGGAAAGGATCCCCTGAGCACACAAGCCATTGCGCGGACTCGTGCCAAAACCAGTGCCGTACCGCGAACCGTCTCGGAGGCGCGCGATGCCTCTCAGACCTTGAAGATTGTCCTCGATCGCCTCGAAGAGATGAAGGCGGAGGACATTGTCACCATCGACCTCACCGGCAAATCATCGATCGCAGACTTCATGGTGGTGGCCTCCGGCCGCTCTAACCGCCATGTCGGCTCGGTCGCGGACGATGTCGTTGAGCATCTCAAGAATGCCGGGCTGAAGAACATCCGGATCGAAGGCCAGCCGCACTGCGACTGGGTCCTCGTCGATGCGGGTGACGTGATCGTTCACGTCTTCCGCCCGGAAGTCCGCGACTTCTACGCCATCGAGAAGATGTGGGCGGGCGGCAAGGGTCAGAATTCGCAAGACGCCGCGCCGCGCAAGTCGAGCTAACGGCAGATCGCACCGATGCGCGTGCTCGTGCTCGCGGTCGGCCGCATGAAGAAAGGCGCGGAGGCGGAGATCGCCGACCGCTATCTGAAGCGCGCTGTGCAGGCGGGCCGCGCGGTCGGCATTCGCAGTATCGAGATCGTCGAGATCCGCGAAAGCCGGGCGCAGGACGCCGAGCGCCGCAAGCTTGAAGAATCCATCGCCATCGCCAATCTGATTCCGGACGACGCCGCGGTCGTGCTGCTGGACGAGCGCGGCGAGGGGATCGGCAGCGCAGCCTTTGCCGACCAGCTCGGCCGCTGGCGCGACGGGGGACAGGCGGCAGCCATATTCGTCATCGGCGGTGCCGACGGCCTCTCCGAAACGCTGCGGGACCGGGCCCGGGTCACATTAAATTTCGGACAGGCAACATGGCCGCATCAACTGGTCCGGATCATGCTTCTGGAACAGCTCTACCGGGCTGTTACAATCCTGTCCGGCCACCCATATCACCGCGAGTAGCGCACAGAATCTTTGATGCGCCGGCATAAGATGGCCGCGATTGGGCGGCACAAAGAAGCTGAATGAACGGGTCGCTCACGAAAACGACGGCTTTCCGCCCGGTTGTGGCAGGAACGGTCATGTTTGCGGCCATCGTCGCACTCCCCCCAGAAAGCATCGCCCAGTCGAGCGCGACACAATCCGACCTCACCGGCAGCGTCGATAACGACATCCTCAAGGCGCGCGAACAGGAACTGGCGGCCATCCGCGCCGAGCAGCAGCGCGCGGCCGAAACCGAAGCCCGGCTGCGCCGCGAAATCGAAGCGCTGGGAACCGACCGCCGCAAACTGAATACCGACCTGATCGGCACCGCCGCCCGCATGCGTGACATCGAAACCAGGCTGTCGGCGACCGAGGCTCGCGTTGCGCCGCTGGAAGCGCAGGAACAGGATCTCCGCCAGTCGCTCAGCGACCGCCGCGGAACCATTGCAGAAATTCTGGCCGCGCTTCAGCGGATGGGACGGCGACCACCACCGGCTTTGCTGGTCAGCCCGGAAGATGCAGCAAAATCTCTGCGCAGCGCCATTGTGCTTGGCGCTTTCGTTCCGGAATTGCGCGACCGGGCCGAGCGGATATCCGCTGACCTTCTGGCTTTGCAGCGGCTGCGCGGCGAGATCGCCAGCGAGCACAGCAAGCTTTCGGACGACCTGAAGACGCTGGCCGAGGATCAGAAGCGCATGACGCTGCTGGTCGAGGAGCGCCAGAAGCAGCAGGCGGAATCGGAAAAGGCTCTGGAACAGAGCCGCAGCCAGGCGGCCACTCTCGCCCGGCAGGCCGAAAGCCTGACCGATCTGGTCGCACGGCTGGAGCAGGGGCTCGACAATGCCGCCCGCGCCGCTCGCAAGGCGCCGGAACCCGATCACAAGGGCGCGACCAGACCGTCTCTGGCGGCGCTCAGTGATCCTGGCCGGATGTCTCCGGCAATCAATTTCGCCACTGCCCGGGCCATGCTGCCGATGCCGGTGAATGGCGTCAAAATTCGCGATTTCGGTGCCTCCGACGGGCTGGGTGGCACGGAACGCGGCATTTCGGTCGCGACGCGGCCGGGCGCCCAGGTAACCTCACCCTGCGACGGCTGGGTAGTCTATGCCGGACCGTTCCGCTCCTACGGGCAACTCTTGATCCTGAATGCCGGCGGTGGGTATCATGTCGTTCTCGCGGGAATGGATCGGATTTCCGTCGACATCGGCCAGTTCATTCTGACCGGCGAGCCGATCGCCGTGATGGGTAGCGGCACAACAAAAGTGGCGGTTGCCGCGTCCGCTGAAGCGCGCCAGATGGGGAACAGCCAGCCGGTGCTCTACGTAGAATTTCGCAAGGACGGGACACCCGTCGATTCAGGCCCGTGGTGGGTCAAGAGAGAAAGTGAGAAGGTCCGCGGATGATGCGCAAGACATTCCTCGTACTCATAGGTGCGGCGACAGGCGCAGCGCTGACACTGGTCGCTGTTCAGCCGCGGCTGGTGTTATCCGGCATGAGCGCCAACGCTGCGGCATCGGCCGACACCTATCGTAACCTCAACCTGTTCGGTGACGTGTTCGAGCGCGTACGCGCCGATTATGTCGAGCGGCCTGACGACGCAAAGCTCGTCGAAACCGCGATCAACGGCATGCTGGCCGGCCTCGATCCGCATTCGAGCTACATGGACGGCAAGAGCTTCCGTGACATGCAGATCCAGACCCGCGGCGAATTCGGCGGGCTCGGCATCGAAGTCACCATGGAAGACGGCCTCGTGAAAGTGGTGGCGCCGATCGACGAGACGCCCGCCGCCAAGGCCGGCATCCTGGCCAACGACATCATCACCCATCTCGACGAGGAAGCGGTGCAGGGCCTGACCCTGAACCAGGCCGTCGAAAAGATGCGTGGACCGGTCAACACCAAGATCAAGCTCCGGGTGATGCGCAAGGGCGCGGAGAAGCCGCTCGAGATCAGCATCACGCGCGACATCATTCGCGTTCGATCGGTCCGCTCGCGCCAGGAAGGCGATGACGTGGCCTATATCCGCGTCACGCAGTTCAACGAGCAGACCACCGAAGGCGTCAAGAAGATGATCGCCGACCTGACCAGCCAGATTCCGGCGGACAAGC
>JAEZBA010000273.1 GCA_023430245.1 Pseudomonadota bacterium | reverse complement strand
CGTCGAAGCCGCATGACGTGCCATTTCCGTTCAGCTTGCGTCGTCCGCTCGGTGGCTGGAAGCTCCTGTTCTTCGATGACGCTCCGTTCAAGCCGGATCCGACCAAATCCGCGGAGTGGAACCGTGGTGCCTATCTCGTGAATGGCCCGGGCCACTGTGCGGAGTGCCATTCCCCGCGCAATCTGCTGGGCGGGATCGTGTCGGCGCAGAAATTTGCGGGCGGGCCCAATCCCGAGGGCAAGGGATGGGTCCCCAACATCACGCAGGCGGGCCTGAAGGAGTGGGAGCAGGACGACATCGAGTACCTGCTCGAGTCGGGCATGACGCCGTCAGGCGATTCGGTCGGGTCCAATATGGGGCCGGTGATCCACAATACCTCGCAGCTCTCCAAGGCCGACCGGGTCGCTATGGCGGTTTACCTGAAATCGCTCCTGCCAGTGGAAGGGCCGAAG
Source organism: Pseudomonadota bacterium (assembly GCA_023430245.1). Classification (GTDB taxonomy): domain Bacteria; phylum Pseudomonadota; class Alphaproteobacteria; order Rhizobiales; family Xanthobacteraceae; genus Pseudorhodoplanes. The sequence continues at coordinate 5,269 of JAEZBA010000273.1, read as the reverse complement.
CGTCCCGGCAAATAATCGGCTTTGGTCCATCATTGAGGTCAGGCGTGAGCCGCCCGCATTGGCGGCATGCGGTGCGCGGACTTGCGCGCCCCGCGTGCATCGGCGCCAGGGGGCACGGCCGATCTGGCCTTCCGGCTGCGCCTCGGGCGCCGATTCCGTTCCATGAATGTCTACAAGGCGATTCTGTTCACGCTGATCTCGTCGCTGATGTTTGCGGCGATGTCGGCGCTCGTCCGATTTGTGGGTGAATCAGCGCCGCTTGGACAGGTCGTATTCTTTCGCGCGGCGTTCGGGATGGTGCCGATCACGCTGTTCGTGCTGTTCCGCGGCGAACTGTGGCAGATGATCCGGACCCGGCGCGTGCTCGGTCATGCCGGCCGCGGCGTCTTCAGCGTTGGCGGCATGTTCCTGAATTTCGCCTCGCTTGCGCGGCTTCCGGTGGTCGATGCCACCGCCTTTTCATTCGCCTCGCCGCTGGTCACGGTGGTGCTATCGGCGATCTTCCTGAAGGAGCGCGTGCGCATCTATCGCTGGTCGGCGGTGGTCCTTGGATTCGTCGGCGTGCTGGTGATGCTGTGGCCGCATTTCGATCCTTCGCGCTATGTGGGGATGGCCACAACGGCGACCGCGATCGGCGCGATCTGCGGTCTCACCGGTGCCATCATCAATGCCGGCGCGGTGATCCAGACGCGCAGACTGACCGATACCGAGACGACCTCGTCGATCGTGTTCTATTTCTCGCTATTCTGCGCGCTCGCTGGGCTTGCGACACTGCCATTCGGCTGGATCCTGCCAACGCCGATGCAACTCCTGGCGCTGATCGCGACCGGATTGATCGGCGGGTTGTCACATATCTTTCTGACCGAGAGCTACCGCAACGCGCCGCAATCGGTGGTGGCGCCGTTCAACTACACGACCATGCTATGGGCGCTGGTCTTCGGCTACGTGTTCCTGGGTGAAGTCCCGGTCCCGATCGTTCTGGTTGGAGCCAGCATCATCGCGATTGCCGGGCTGATCGTGGTGTTCCGGGAGCGCCAGCTTGGCAAGCGCGAGGTCGACGCGCCGCCGCCGACACCGTGAGCAATCAAAACGCCTTGAAGGTGATGATGGTCAACGTGTCCTGGATGCCGGGGATCACTTGCACCTTCTCGTTCACGAAGTGGCCGATGTCGACCGACGGGTCGACATAGAATTTCACCAGCAGGTCATAGTGACCCGCGGTCGAATAGACCTCGGAGGCGATCTCGGCATCGGCGAGCGCGTTGGCCACCTGGTAGGATTTGCCCATGTGGCATTTGATCTGGACGAAAAAGGGGATCATCGCACGCCTCCGGAAGCCCAATGGGCCACTTTCAGGCAATCCAGCAAAAAGCCGATTACTTGGCAAGGTAGGGCGTTATCTCTGCGGCGCAGGCACCCGTTTTCGGACAGATCGCGTCGAAACTAACCTATGCCGCCAGCCTGAGTGCCATCACCATGATGGCACTGGCGGCGATCCACGATCCGGCAATGCGAACGGCGATCTGCCGGATGTGCTGGGGCAGGGCGCCCGACAGCCAAGCGGACGCGGCTGCGAGAGCGGCCGCCGCCGTCACCGTGCCGGTCAGGGACAGCGCGGTCTCCGAGACCGACAAGACCGGCGGGACGGAATCGAACATGAGCGCGCCGGCGATCACGGCGGTGAGGCCTGCAATAACTGGAAGCGGCAGCAACAGGCCGGCCGCGAGAACCAGGCCAACCGCCGCACTCAAGCCCAGAATGAGCGTTTCGGCCCGGGTCGCGCTGTAGGCCATTGCGATCAAGGCAAAGGACACGCACGCGGCAATCACGAAGACCGTGAGCAGCAGCATTTGAGCCGGCATGGTGAAACGGCCGGCCAGTAGCCCAAACGCGATCAGCGCGAGTGTATGCGCCGGCACCAGCAGCGGGTGAAGCAATCCGCCCGGAAATCCGCCGATACCGGGAATGACGGTGTGGGCCTGTGCGGCCGCCGTCGTCAAACATAGGAGCGCAGCGGCTAGCGCCGCTCGTCTCATATCAACCGGCCGAGAAACACGAGGCCCGCAATCGCAATCGCGCTGCCAGCGGCGCGTACAGCCACGCGGCCGGCGGGGTGTTGCGTGAGCATTCCAAAGGCGATGCCGGCAAGATGCAGCAGGCCGGTCGCGATCACGAAGCCCAGCGCATAGCCGAGCGCATTGGCACCCTCAGGCAATTCGGTGCCATGGGCGTGGCCGTGGAAAATCGCGAAAGCGCCGACGAGGATCGCGGCCACCGCGATATGCGGCTTGGCCGCCAGCGCCACCATCAGCCCGAGCACCACGGCGGAGACCGCAATCCCGATTTCGATCCCGGGCAGCGGAACGCCGAGAATGCCAAGCACGCCGCCCAGCGCCATCACCAGCGGAAACACGACCGGCAAAACCCAGATCGCGGGGAGCCCGAGAAATGCGCCCCAGAGTCCGACCGCGAGCATGGCCGCGACATGATCGGGTCCGAGCAGCGGATGCATGAATCCGCCGGCAAAACCACCGGCCAGCCCTTCGCCAGTATGCGCGAGGGCCGGCGTCGCGCATACGAGCGTGGCCAACGCGATGGCGGCGATCCGCTTCACGTCAGGCGGCCTTGCGCGCGGCCGCGACTGCCGCACCACGGAGCAGGTCGATCAGCGCCAGCGGGTCGGACGGCTCGCTGTCGCCGCGCCAGGCGATGTGCTGGTCGGGCCGGATCATCGCCAGCTTGTGCTGATAGAGGTCGCCCGCGCATTCCGCCGGGAGGTCGACGACCACAAGCGGCATGCCGCGATGCGCAGCGGCCTGCACGATGCCGTCGATCGACACTGCGGGATCGAAGCGCAGGATCGAATAATCCGGTCCGAGCAGGTCGTAGAGCGACTGCCCGTTCGGCAGGAAGAAATGCGGCGCCCGGCAACCCGGCACTGTGGATGGCGTGAAATCGTACATGGTGTAGGTTGGGTGCTCGCCGCCGTCATAGGCGATGACCGGCGATTGCGAGTAGAAATAGCCGAAATTGAGCCCGCCGCAGCAATATTGGTGGACGTTAAGATCGTAGGCTTCCTGTCCAACCCGCGCGCGCACCGCGTCGCCCTCAGGCCCGGGCAGTTCGACCTCCGGCGGCGTACTCTTACGCTGGCGCATGTTGTTGAGCGCCATTTCCATCGCGAATTTCGAGACCTGCTCGGTGATCGGCTGGCGTTCGCGCTCGTAGGCGTCTAGCAGTGACGCGGGCGCCCAGCCGTTAAGGACGGCGGCCAGCATCCAGGACAGATCCATCGCATCGGCGATGCCCGCATTCATGCCGTAGCCGGCATAGGGCATCCACAGATGCGCTGCGTCACCCGCGATGAAGGCGCGGCGGTCGCGGAACCGGTCGGCAACCAGACGGCGGCCGGTCCAGTCTTCCTTCGATACGATTTCGTATTCGAAGTCGTCGGGCACGCCGAGAATGGTGCGGATCGCCCAGTCGCGGTCGATCGAGTCGAAATCCGGTTCCCCGTCATAGAGGTGATTGTGGATCAGCCAGGTCTCCTTGCCGTCGATGGCGATCACGGTGCCGCATCGGCGCGGATTGAGCGACAGATACATCCATGCATGCTTGCCGGGCATCATGCCGAGCAGCTGCGGGGCGCGGATGCAGGTCGACTGCACGCGCTGGATCACCGGTGTCCCCGATAGCGTTGCGCCGATCGCGCGGCGTACGATGGAGCGGCTGCCATCGCAGCCGGCGAGATATTTTGCCTCGATCCGGAAGGTCTCGTCGCTGTCGAGGTCGCGCGCGGTTGCGATGACGCCGTGATCGCCCTGGGTGAAATCCTCCACCACCGTGCGATTGAGGATGCGAACACCCGGCATGGCGGCAGCGTGGGCGAACATAACCGGCTCGAGGAATTGCTGGTTGATGCGGTGCGGCGGCTCCGGCGTCGGCCACCACGTATCGGGACCGCCGGTCGCGGTATAGCGCTCGTCGCGGGCCGGAATCGGAATGCGGGCCAGTTCGATCCCGGTCGACGTGGTGCGATAGGAGGCGTCGTTCGGATAGTCGGAGGGGAGACCGGTGTCGCGGACCTTCTGTGCCAGCCCGAGACGGCGGAAGGTCTCCATGGTGCGGGCGGAGACATGATTGCACTTCACGCTGGGCGGTTCGCCCGGATAGCGGGTTTCGGCCACAAGCACGTCAATGCCCCGCCATGCGAGGTCCATGGCGAGGGTGAGGCCCACTGGGCCGCCGCCCACGATCAGAACGCTGGTCTTTTCCTGTCTCATGTCACGCTGTCGCAAGTTGAGAGCTGCACTTCTATCACGGAAGCGGATCGCATATCATTGCCGGACACGGGATGAAAGATAAGCTCGGGAGGAGCGCAGAATGTCCTTTTTTTCGCGGGTTTCCGCTTTGGGTCTTGCGGCCCTGCTGGCCCTGACGGCGGTCGCTACCGCCCAGAATTACCCCAATCGCCCGATCCGGCTGATCGTGACCTTTCCGCCCGGCGGCAGCACGGATCTGCTCGCACGCGCGATGCAGCCGTATCTGGAAAAGGCGCTCGGTCAGCCGATCGTGGTGGAAAATCGGCCCGGCGCAGGCGGCGATATCGGTGTCGACGTGGTGGCGAAGGCGGCGCCTGACGGCCATACAATCGGGATCGGGGCGGCCGGCGCATTGTCGGTCAATGTCAGCCTCAAGGACAAAATGCCCTACAATGTCCAGAAGGACCTGGAGCCGATCACGCTCCTGACCGCCATCCCCTTCGTGATGGTGGCAGGTCCCGGCTTTTCCGGCCAGACCCTCGCCGATGTGGTGAAGATCGCCAAGGAAGACCCGAAGAAATTGTCGATCGGGCACGGCGGTAACGGCACGGCGATGCATCTGTCGTCTGAATATTTCAACCATCTGACCGGGGTCAAAATTCCGCTCGTGCCCTACAAGGGATCGGGGCCGGCGACCCAGGACGTCGTCGCGGGTCACATCCCGCTGGCGATCGTGGACATCCCGTCCTCGCAGGCCATGATCAAGGACGGCAAGATCAAGGTGCTCGGCGTCACCAGCACCAAGCGCGACCAGCACGTGCCGGATGCGCCGACCTTTATCGAGGGTGGGCTGCCGGGATACGAGTCGATCGGATGGTTCGGACTCGTTGCGCCGGCTGGCACGCCGCCGGACATCATCAAGAAGCTGAACGAGGTCTTCGTCGCGGCAATGAACGACCCGACGGTCAAAGAGCGTATCCATCAGGGTGGGGCTGAAGCGCGGCCGA
>JAEZBA010000218.1 GCA_023430245.1 Pseudomonadota bacterium | reverse complement strand
ACCACGCAGGTGCCGGTATTGATGCCGAGCCCGATTTTCATCGGCAGGAACGGGACGCCGTCTTCCAGCGCCTCCGCTTCCCGCTCGTGATTGAGTTCGTCGATCTTGTGCAGCATGTCGAGCGCGGCGGCGCAGGCGTGTATTTCGTGCTGCGGATCGTCGATTGGCGCGTTCCAGAACGCCATGATGGCGTCGCCGATATACTTGTCGATGGTGCCTTTGCGATCGATGATCGAGTTGGTCAGCGGCGTGAGCAGCCGGTTCATCAGCTTGGTGAGACCCTGCGGATCGTCCTTGAAGCTTTCCGAAATGCTGGTGAAGCCACGGACGTCGCTGAACAGAATCGTCATATCGCGGGTTTCGCCGCCGAGCACCAGCCGCTCCGGCGCATTCGCGAGCTGCTCGACCAGCGTCGGCGATAGATAATGCGCGAAGGCGGACCGGATCCGGCGCCGGTCCACCTGCTCGCGGAAGTAATTGATGAAAACGAGCGTCAGATAGATGAAGAAGATGGCGATGAGTGGAAACGTGATGTCGAACAACAGTCCGTATTGCGAATAGAAGTGCCACGAACCATAAAGCATCGCGACTACGATGAAAAAGCCGAAGATCAACAGCCCCGTAACGCCCATCAGCGGCGCAACTGCCACGGTCACGATACCCGCCACCGCGGTGAGCAATATCTCCGCGCCGTTGGCATAGTCGGGGCGCGACAGCAGGTCTTGCGAGAAGATGTTTTCCAGGATTTGCGCATGCACCTCGACACCGGGCATGTCGCTCTCAACCGGCGTCGCCTTGAGGTCGAGTAGTCCTGCGGCCGACGTTCCGATCAGTGCCACGCGCCCCTGAAATCGGTCAGGGGGAAAAGTGCCTTCCATCACGTCCTTGGCCGACACGAAGCGTGCGGAATCGTGTTTTGAAAAGTTGATCCAGAGCCGCCCGTTCTTGTCGGTCGGAATCTGAACGGGAACGCCCTGGATGGCGACCCACTGGATTCCGGTGACCTTATCGGTATTGATCAGAAGCGCACCGGCTCCGGTCGCGACCCGCAGAATCTCCATCGTCAGGGCAGGCACTTTCTGACCCGCCGCTTCGGCGATCAGCGGCACGCGCCGGACAACGCCGTCACGTTCCGGAACGAGCGTAAGATTGCCACGGCCGGCGGCGGCCTTGTCCAGCGCCGGAATATTGCGCAGAAGGCCTGCGAACTTGAAAAGGAACGGCGTCGGGTCTGTCCCGAGCATGGCGATGCCAGGCGTTTCCTCCGGCGGCGGCGTCGGCGTGATCATGGCCGCCTGACCGAGGACCACGCGACCCCTGGCGATTACCTCTGCGAGCACCGCGTCATTGCTTGGCAGCGCGTTCATCTTGTCGCGGGTTGCCGTGTCGATCTGCGGCAAGGACTGCGCGACAATGGCTGGCGACATGCGATCCGGTTCGGACATCAGGATGTCGAAAGCGATCACGGCGGCGCCCGCCTTCTGCAGCTTGTCGACCAGTTCGGCGACCTGGGTCCGCGGCCATGGCCATTGACCGAGCGCTTGCAAACTCGCTTCGTCGATGTCCACGACCACCGCCGGCCGCTTGTCTGGAGCCGCCACGCGCGGCTTCAGAACCTGATAAAAGTCGAAGCTGCGCCAGCGCAGATTTTCCAGCTGAGCGGGATCCCACAACCGGAACATCACAAAGCCGGCGAGCAAAGCAAAGCCTGCCGTTCGCGTCAGGCCGAACCAGCGCAACAGGCTGAAACGCTTGCGGAGCGCGGCGCGTTGCTCGCGTTCCTCACGCCGCTTCTCGCGAATTGCGAGGCGCCGTTCGTTGAGGCGGCTGATCTGTTCTTTGAGGTTCGGTCGGGCCACGGGCGGACGCTACTAAAGAGACCGGGGCTGCGCCAGATTGCGTGGCCCTGCTCAATGCCATAGCGATCTTCGCCGCGGTCTGAAAGAGGCCGGACAGCGGCGCGGTGACAACCGCCGTCTGACGTCTGTGCTGTGCGTCCGGTAACGGCGGCTGGTCAAGGGTGGTTACAAGATACCTGCGACCGAACCTGGCCGAGGGCGTCGTCAACCAAGGATAATTGATTTTGTTGCGCTTTTAGGCGCCTGTCGCGCAAGATGGGCGGCCGGAGCGTGAGGGTTCAAGGAATGAAGGCGATCATCGTTGGGGGCGGGGTAGGCGGGCTAACCACAGCGCTGATGCTGCATGCGCGCGGCATCGATTGCGAGGTGTTCGAACAGGCCGAGCAGATCCGGGAGCTCGGAGTCGGGATCAACACCCTGCCGCACGCGATCAAGGAGCTGGCGCAGCTCGGCCTTCTGGAGCGCCTGGACGACGTCGCAATTCGCACCTACGAGCTGTTCTATTGCAATCGCCTTGGCCAGGAGATCTGGCGCGAGCCGCGTGGCACCGATGCCGGTTTCGACTATCCCCAGTTTTCCATTCATCGCGGCCGCCTTCAGGGCGTGATCTATGCTGCAGCGCGGGCGCGGCTCGGTGAATCTCGGGTCCACACCGGTCACCGGCTGGGTTCGTTCACCCAGGACGACAGCGGCGTCAGCGCGTATTTCTTCGACCGGAATGGATCGCATGTCCGCACCGTGCGGGGCGACATCCTGATCGGTGCCGACGGACTGCATTCGTTCGTGCGCGCGCAGCTATTCCCGAACGAGGAGCCGGCGCGCTTTACCGGCACGGTGCTGTGGCGTGGGGCGCTGGACTGGCCGAAATTCCTTACCGGCCGCTCAATGGTGATTGCCGGCGGCATGGCCGGCAAGCTCGTGCTTTATCCGATCGCCGAAGGCTCGCGCGAAGACCGTTGCCTGATGAACTGGGCGGTGATGGTGAAGGTCAGTGAAGGTGGCGGCACGCCGAAGAAGGAGGACTGGTCGCGGCCGGGCCGGTTCGAGGATCTGATGCCGCATGTGCAGAAATTCGCAATCCCCTATTGCAACGCCAAGGCGCTGATCGAGGCCACGCCGGAATTCTGGGAATACCCACTCTGTGACCGCGATCCGTTGCCGCGCTGGTCGCACGGGAGGGTCACGCTGTTGGGCGACGCCGCACATCCGATGTATCCGGTCGGCTCCAATGGTGCCTCGCAGGCGATCCTCGATGCACGCTGTCTCGCCGACCGGCTGGTCGATTGCGATCATGCGCGGCACGCGCTGTTTGCCTATGAACAGGAGCGGCTGCCGATGACCACGCAGATCGTGATGGCGAACCGCAAGGGCGGTCCGGAAGGCGTGATCGATGCAGTTGAAGCGCGCGCTCCGGACGGCTTTACCAATGTCGAGGACGTGCTGCCCTACGAACAGCGCAAGGCGATCGTGCGCGGCTATGCATCGGCTGCGGGCTTTGCGCGCGAACAGGTCAACCGGCCGGCAGCCAAGGCAGCCTGAACAAGGCGGCCCGCCGTGCCGCTTGATCAAGCCGCGCTTCGTCCCGCGCGCCGGTACTCGCCCGGAGAAACGCCCATGACGCGGCGGAAGCGGCGGTTGAACGTCGACAGGTCGCCGAAGCCTGCATCGAAGGCGATGGCGGCAACGGGCAGGTCCGTCCGTCGAAGCCGCTCGGCGGCGCAGGACAACCGCCTCATCAGCACGAATTGATGCGGTGTGACGCCGGCAACTGCCCGGAACGTACGCAGGAAGTGGTACGGGCTCATCCCCGCGCTTCGCGCAAGGTCCGCAAGAGTAAACGTCTCGTGGCTCGAGGATTCGATCCGCCGCAAGGCCTCGGTGACGCGCTGCCGGTCATGGTCGTTCGGAGCGCGTGATGGCGCGGCCGAGCCTGCCGCACCGGTGAGTGCGGCTGCAGCGATCCGAAGCGCGATCTCTTCGAGTTCGGCTGAATCGTCACGGGCTGCGACCGCTGCCGCGATCAACGGGAGATGGCGCATCGAAGGCGGGAGGTGCAGTTGGGCGAAGCTTGAGCGGCGCAAGCCGGGAAGTGCGGCCGCCAGATCTTCAAACCACTCCGGCGCAAAATGAAACGACAGACAGCGATCGCCGGCTGCGTGCTCGTGGCTGCATTCGTAACAGCTTCCTGCATCGCCGAGCAATAAAGCGCCGGGTGCGAGTGTCGCCTTGCCGTGAACGGTGCGATATTCGAAGGTGCCTTCAATCACCGCGGCGACGCAGACGCGGTCGTGCCGCTCCTCGAACGGCCGGTCGTCCGGTCCGGCGCTGCACGCAATGTCGTGCGCGGTCCATCCGCGGCCTGATGCCAGCAATCGCGAACGCATCGTCATGCGGCAACAATAGCAATTTTTCCCAAGCCGGCGACCACAGCCTTGGTCTAGAAGCGCGCGTCGCAACCCGCGAATGGAGCCCGCGATGCACAACGATGCCTTCCTGCAGCGACTCCTCGCCGACGGCCCGGCCGCGGACCGTGCCGAAAAGATGAGCCTTTACGGCTGGCTGATCGGCGACTGGCGTATGGACTGCGTGCTGTTTCCTGACGACGGGACCACGCATCGCGGCGCCGGTGAAATCTGTTTCCGCTGGGCGCTGGAAGGGCGCGCGATCCAGGATGTCTGGATTCTACCTGGGGTGTTCTACGGAACCACGTTGCGGATCTATGACGCGGCGCTCGACGCCTGGCGCATCATCTGGAGCGATCCGCTGCGGCCCTATTATGCGCGCCAGATCGGGCGCGCGCAGGGCGCGGACATCGTGCAGGTCGGCACAGACAACGACGGCACGTCGACGCGCTGGAGCTTCAGCGAGATACGACCGGATTCATTCGAATGGCGTGGCGAACGCTCGAACGACGACGGCCGGACATGGCGGCTGGAGGCCGACTTTTCCGCTTACCGGACGGCGGCGTAGCGCTTGCGATTGCAAGCCTCACGCCGGAGGCGGCGGCAGGAAGATCACTTCGTGCCGGGCCGACAGCGCAACCACCTCGTCGGGATTCTGCTCCTTCATGGAGTGGATGCCCCAGAACAGGTCGTAGAGCTTGCGGGTCGGCGTGACCCAGAACACGCATTTCACCGGCTGGTCGGACTTGTTGAAGATGCCGTGCGGGATTTGCATCGGCAGCCGCACCGTGTCGCCGGCGGTCGCCACATAGTCGCGCCCGTCGAGCAGGAAATCGAGCCGGCCTTCCAGCATGTAGATGAATTCATCCTGGGTCGGGTGGATATGCGGCGGCACGAAGGTCCCCGGGGGAAAGGTGGCGTGCCAGGCGAAGCTCTGCTCCGACAGGGTTTTCGGCACATAAGTCTGGCCGAGAATATTCCAGACGATGCCGTCGATGCCGGTCGAGGCCTTGGTGATTCCTGCCGTGAGCGGTTGCATGAGACCTGAACTCCGTTCGCTTCCGAATTCCGTCACTGCATTAAACCAGAAAGGAAACGGAATCGAAAAGCATCCGTGTGGCACGGGCCTTCTCTCTGGCAAGAGCGTAAACGGCTGCGCGCATCTCAGCGCACCGCCGCCCGGCGGCGCAATGGTCACGCTCGCTTAATGTTAACGTTGCGCGTCTGTCGGCGCAGGCGCAACCGGCGGTGTCAGGAATTCGGCCCGCGCGCGTCTTGAGACGGGCTTTGGGGTGATCCGGGAAGGGCCTCGGTGCGTGTTATGCCGATTTCGGACGGCCGTCGCCCCGACAACCGCTTGTGCAGGTGCACCATCATGGCCATCCCGAACAGGGGCGTGGCGAGGTTCACGATCGGGATCGACACAAAGGCCGCGATCAGCAGGCCTGCCGTGAATACGGTGGCCTGATTGGCCTTGCGGAACGCCTTGGCCTCCTCCGGCGGGCGAAAGCGCATTCCGGCAAGATCGAAATATTCGCGGCTCAGCAGCCAGGCGGCGGCGATGAACAGAATCAGAAATCCGAGTCCTGCGAACAGGATGAAGGGCAGCGCGACCAGATAGATCGCAACCGCGATCAGCGCGGTCTTGGTGCCCTCGAAGATCGAGCGTCCGAGCGGCAGCGCGGTGCCGACCGGATCGGCCGGATAATAGGTGCGCTCAACGATCTCGGCGATCTCGTCAACGAAGAAGCTGCCGACGAAGGCCGTCACCGCCGGCATCAGGAAGATGCCGCCGACCACGATGCCGAGCGCGCTTGCGATCGAGGCAATCCAGATAATCCAGGACAGCGGCGTATGCGAGTTTGGGCCGAGCGCGCCTTCGGCCCACAGGCCGCCTGAGACCGTGAGCCAGTCGAGAAACTTGTAAAGGCCGATGCCGAGCAGGACGATCATGACCAAGGCCAGCAGCATCGATTTGATCAGCACCGACCGGAAGGGCGGCGAGAACATCTGCTGCAGCGCCTTGAAAGCCGCATCGAACATCGAAAATCTCCAGCCCCGTATGGCGTCATGCCATGGCCGCGCCGGATCTGACGCCGCCGGACATGCCGCGGCTAGAGATAAAGATGCAATTCGTCGCGACAAGACCGCGCGGGTTGGCAGCGCAAAATGAAAATGGCCGGACACAGGTGGCGCAAAGCGACGCCGTTCTTCGAACGGCTTTGTCCGGCCATTGCCAAAATTCTTCGAAGCGCCGGAGGATCAGCGCCGCCGGTCAGCCTTCTTCAGCCGGACCACAACGTCGATGCGAGCGATCTCATAGCCCTCGGGAGCGATCGGCATCTTGTCGACGATGACGTCGGCGCCCGGAATGTCGACGAGTTCGTTGTCGCCCTCGACAAAGAAATGGTGATGCTCGGAGGCGTTGGTGTCGAAATAGGTCTTGGAGCCATCGACCGCGACCTGGCGCAGGAGGCCCACATCGGTGAACTGGTGCAGCGTGTTGTAGACCGTGGCAAGCGACACCGGCACCTTGGCCTTGGACGCTTCCTCGTACAGCATTTCCGCCGTCAGATGCCGGTCGCCCTTGGCGAACAGGATCCAGCCCAGGGCCATCCGCTGGCGGGTCGGACGCAATCCCACTTCCCGCAGCATCGACTTCACGTCATGCCAAGGGCACCCGTTCAAATCGGTGCGAGAATGGCCATGCGCCGGATGCTGGTGCGCCGGAGCGGATTCCTGCGGCGTGGAAAATACGACAGTACGCGGTGGGTTCATTGCTCTCTTTGCCCCTTGGTCCCGGTTCAAGGCCGGGATTGGTTGCATATGTAATTATAGCCGGGGGCGGCCGCCACTTGCAACCGTTTCGCATCTGGCCAGATTAGAATAGCACGAAACCGCTGCTTTGCCGGCAACTTCCCCCTGTGTTAGGAACCGCCGGACTTTTCCACGCAAATTGAGGTACGAGACCGGCATGCAGAGCCGCCGAACCAGTTTTGAATACGAGGATCTCCTGGCCTGTGGCCGCGGGGAATTGTTCTCCGAGGGGCCACAATTGCCTCTGCCGCCGATGCTGATGTTCGACCGGATTTCCGAAATCTCGGAGCAGGGCGGGGAGTTTGGCAAGGGGCTGGTCCGGGCGGAACTCGCGGTGAAGCCGGATCTCTGGTTTTTTGCCTGTCATTTCAAGAACGACCCGGTGATGCCGGGATGCCTTGGGCTGGACGCTTTGTGGCAGTTGCTGGGCTTTTTCCTGGGCTGGACCGGGTCGTCGGGGAATGGCCGCGCGCTCGGCATGGGCGAGGTGAAATTCTCCGGCCAGGTTCTGCCAAGCGTCCAGAAGGTGACCTACGG
>JAEZBA010000192.1 GCA_023430245.1 Pseudomonadota bacterium | reverse complement strand
TTCTGGGTGGCTTCGCGCGGACACCACGCCGATGTCGGCGGCATCTCTCCGGGCTCTATGTCACCGAACGCCACCAATATCGAGGAGGAAGGCGTCTATCTCGACAATTTCAAACTGGTGGATCGTGGGCGCTTCCAGGAAAAAGAGATTTACGCAGCGCTCACTGGCGCCAGGTATCCCGCACGCAACCCGGTGCAGAATGTCAACGACCTGAAGGCGCAGATCGCCGCCAACGAAAAAGGCGTGCAGGAACTCGCCAAGATGGTGGCGCAATTCTCGCTGCCGGTCGTGCAGGCCTACATGAAGCACGTGCAGGACAACGCCGCCGAAAGCGTGCGGCGCGTGATCGACCGTCTGCAGGATTCCGAATTTTCCTACGAGATGGATCAGGGCAATGTGATCCGCGTGAGGATCACGGTCGACCGCAAGAAGCGCGAAGCGACCGTTGATTTCACCGGCACCTCGCCGCAGCAGCCGACGAATTTTAACGCGCCCGAACCGGTGACGCGCGCAGCGGTGCTGTATGTGTTCCGCGTGATGGTCGACGACGACATCCCGATGAATGCCGGATGCCTCCGGCCGATCAACATCCTGATCCCGAAGGGCACGATGCTAACGCCGGAATATCCGGCCGCCGTGGTCGCCGGCAATGTCGAAGTCTCGCAGGCCGTGACCAATTGCCTGTTCGGCGCGCTTGGCGCGCTCGCGGCCGCGCAGGGCACGATGAACAATCTTAATTTCGGCAACGCGCGCTATCAATATTACGAGACGATCTGCTCGGGCTCACCCGCGGGACCAGGCTTTAACGGCACCGATGCCGTACACACCCATATGACAAACACCCGTCTCACCGACCCGGAAATCCTGGAATTCCGTTATCCTGTGCTGCTGGAGGATTTTCATATCCGAAAGGGTTCGGGCGGACGAGGGAAATGGCATGCGGGCGACGGCATCCGCCGCACCATCCGCTTTCTCGAAAAGATGGAATGCACCCTGCTCACGGGTCATCGCCGGGTGCGGCCGTTCGGACTGGCCGGCGGCGAGGCCGGTCAGACCGGCGAGAATGCGGTGCGGCGCAAGGACGGCCGCATCGAAAAGCTGCAGGGCTGCGACGCCACCGTGATCGACGCGGATGAAGCGATCATCATCCAGGTGCCGACCGCGGGCGGTTATGGGAAGCTGGAGCGCTGAGGGCAAGCATCCGCCAGGGGGCGGCGGAAAATGCAGCCTAATTTTTCGCGTCCGACATTCTGTCCCCGGTCTCGATCTGCAGCGTCGGATGCGCGATGCCGAACCGCTCGCGCAGCTCATGCGCGGTCGCCTTCAGGAAATCGTTTCCGGGATGTCCGCCCGGCATAACGAGATGCGCCGTCAGCGCCACCTCGTTGGTGCTCATGCCCCAGACATGAACGTGGTGCGCTCGCGCAACGCCCGGTAGGCTTTGCAGATAATTCCTGACACGGGCGAGATCGATATGCGCCGGTACAGCTGCAAGCGCGAGATTGATGGAGTCACGCAATAGTCCCCACGTGCTCCAGAGAATGATCGCAACAATCGCAAGACTGGTCAGCGGATCGAGCCACAGCCAGCGCCGCACCGGCGAGCACAACGCCGAACGACACGCCGGCATCCGCGACCATGTGCAGATAAGCGCCGCGGATATTGAGGTCGCCCTTGCGCCCGCTCATGAACAGCCCTGCGGTGAAGCCGTTAATGAGAATGCCGATCCCAGCCACGACCATGACGGTCATGCTTGCCACCGGATGAGGGTCGGTGAAGCGCCACACCGCCTCCCAGGCGATAGCGCCGCAGGCGAAGATCAGCAGCAGCGCGTTGCCAAGCGCGGCGAGGATCGACGAGGCGCGCAGACCATAAGTAAAGCGCTCGGTCGGCGGACGCTTCGCCAGGCTGGCTGCGCCCCATGCGATCAAGAGACCGATGACGTCGCCGAGGTTATGACCCGCATCAGCCAGGAGCGCAGTGGAATTGGCGAGAATGCCGAAGATCGCCTCGACCACGACGATGCCGAGATTGAGCGCAACGCCGACCGCAAAGGCGCGACCGAAATCCTTTGGCGCGTGGTCGTGGGATCCACTTGGGTGGGTATGGGAGGCATGGTCATGGGAGTGATTGGACATCTTATTCAGTCAAGACCGGGGATCATTCCGCGAGATTCCCCAAACTAGAGCCTTTCACTATCAACCGGAACAGGCCAAAATGGTATCGGGTGGTTGGGAATGGGGCCGATGTCAGTTCGATTTTTGTTAATTGCTCTTCTTCTTGTGCAGTTTCCGGGCGCTGTATTAGCGCGGGTCGCGCTGGTCATTGGAAACGGAAATTATCAACACTCTTCGCAGCTGAAGAATCCACACAACGATGCATCGGATGTCGCCGCGGCTTTGAGAGACATTGGTTTCGACGTCGTCGAGGGCTTTGATCTTGACCGGCGCGGCATGGAGCAGAAAATTCGGTCGTTCAGCGACAAGCTTGAAACGTCGAAATTGGCTTTGTTCTTCTACGCCGGCCACGGCCTTCAGGTCGACGGACGCAACTACCTCGTTCCGATCGACGCCAAACTCACGCGGCCCGGCGATCTGGCGCTCGACGCTATCGACATCAAGGTCGTGCTCGATCAGATGGAAGAAGTCCAGCGGGTCAATTTGGTCTTTCTGGATGCGTGTCGTGACAATCCCCTGTCACGCAGCTTCGCGAGCCGTCTCGGCGCTCGGTCTTCATCGGTCGGGGCAGGTCTTGCCCCGGTCAATACGACAATCGGAACGCTGATCGCGTTCGCTACCCAGCCGAGTAACGTTGCGCTTGATGGGACGGGCCGGAACAGCCCGTTCAGCGAAGCATTGCTGCGCCATATCAAGACGTCCGGGGCGGACATCAGCGAAGTCATGCGACGGGTCCGCCGCGATGTCATCGAGACCACGAACCGCAGGCAGGTTCCTTGGGATCACTCATCGCTGACTGATACCGTGGTTCTCGTGCCGAAGGGGCCGCCTGTCGGCGGGCCGCTCGTTCCTCCCATGGCGGCCAGACCGCCAATGACTACCGCTTCGATACCGGCGCCGCAGCCGCCGCGTCCAGGACGTTCCTACTGGGATCACAACGGCTCTGTGATGCATCTCCATGCCAAAGGCGCAGAGCGAAGATTCTACTATGAGCAGCCACGCGAATTGATGCAGCGCGCCGGAGCAAAAAGCGGGACCCTGTTGTTCGAAGGACGCAAGGACGCCAACAGCTATGTCGGAACCGCAAGGATCTTTGCCGGCGAATGCGGATCGTTCACATATTCCGTGAGCGGGCCGATATCGGAGGACCAACGCACCGTGGTGATGACCGGACAGGCACCCCGGATCGACCTCTCGACGTGCCGCGTGATCGGCTATCGCGACGATCGTCTCGTTTTCGAGTTTCAAGAGGTGCGTTAGCCGCTCTCGCTAATCCGCAGGCCGTGGCCCGTCGTCCTCGATCCAGTCGTCGTCGTCGAGGATGTTGCGCTTCGTCCTCGCCTTTGCCGCGGTCTTCGGCCTGTATCATATACACATCTGACGCTGCCGAC
>JAEZBA010000188.1 GCA_023430245.1 Pseudomonadota bacterium | reverse complement strand
CCGTCTCCGCCGCCACCGCCTGCTTGCGGGCGAAGGCGCCGTCATAGCCTGCGATGCGATCGGCGGAATCGGGTTCAGCATCCTGGATCGACACCTGGACGTGATCGAGACCGCTATCCGCGAGCTGGCGCAGGCGCGCATCGGTCAGCCCGACGCCGGAGGTGATGAGATTGGAATACAGGCCCGCCGCCTGCGCCGATGTCACGATGTCGGCGAGATCGCGCCGCGACGCCGGCTCCCCGCCCGACAGATGCACCTGCAGAATGCCGAGCCCGGCCGCCTCGCGAAACACCCGCGCCCAGGTGCTGGCGTCGAGTTCGCCCTTCGGCGCATCGAGCGCAATCGGATTGGAGCAATAGGGGCAGCCGAGCGGACAGCGATGCGTCAATTCGGCCAGCAGGCCGAGCGGCGCGGGCAAGGCTGGCGCAGCATTGTCCATTGCCTAGAGCCCGCCCTGATGGAAGAGCAGCGATCTACCCACCGCTCGTCCCCGCGCAGGCGGGGACCCAGAAAGCAAGAAAGGCTGGATTCCCGCTTTCGTAGGAATGAGCGGAGAGAGAATGCTGTTGGCGAATGGGAGCATTCCGCTACAGCTCCAGCAGGCGCTTGTCGGCGAGCGAGCGCAGCAGGTTCGCGACATCGGTTTCGATGCGCTCGCGCGGTGCCTCGAAGGTCGCGGCGAGGTCGTCGACGATTTCGCCGAATGTCGCCACGCCGGTGCATCGCTTCAAGATCTGCACCGCAATCTCATCCGCCTTGAAGATGCGTTCCGGCGCCAGCAGCACCCAGCCGCCCTGCGCCTCGTTGTGCGTCAGCCGTACCCCGCGCGGCAGACGCGGCTTCGCATCCGGCAAAATCTGCGGCGAGGCTGGGGCATCGGTCATTGTCCGCCCTCCGGCACGAACGCGCCCGGCGGGATGTGCCCGGGCGCAACATAGGCATGGTCAAGCGCATCGAGCATCGACCACAATACGCTGCATTTGAATTCCAGCGCCGCCAGAACCATGGTCTGCGCATCCGGCGTCCGCGCATGGCGCTTCACATAGTCGAGCGCGAAATCGGAATCCTTCGCCGCCTGCGGCGGCCGCTTCTCGAAATAGGCCAGCGTCTCGCGGGTCACGAAATCATAATGCGCGAGCATCCCGTCCATCCGCTCCGAAATGATCACCGGCGAAAACAATTCGGTCAGCGACGAGGCGATCGCCTCCAGCAGCGTCTTCTCGCGCACGAACCGCACATAGGCTTCGACCGCAAAACGCGTTCCGGGAAGCAAACCCCGCAGCGACGTCACATAGTCCCGGTCGAGCCCGAGTCCGTCGGTCAGCTTCAGCCAGCGGGCGATGCCGCCATCGCCTTCTTGCTCGCCGTCATGATCCACTAGGCGCGAGCGCCACTCGCGCCGGATCGCCGGGTCGTCGCAGCGCGCGATCAGCGACGCATCCTTGATCGGGATCATCGCCTGGTAATAGTAGCGGTTCAGGGCCCAGGCCTGCACCTGCGCCTTGGTGCATTGCCCGGAATGCAGCCGGTGGTGAAACGGGTGCAGACGGTGATACCGGCGCGCGCCGATGTCGCGCAGCGCCGCTTCCAGTTCGTCGGGCTGCATCGGCGTCACAGCACGATCTCCATGCCATCATACGCAACCTCGAAACCCGCCGCCTCCACCCGCCGACGGGCGGGCGAGCCGTCGATCAGGATCGGGTTGGTGTTGTTGATATGGATGTAAATGCGGCGCGCCTGAAGATCGGACAGCGCCGCGAGCGAGCCCTCCGGGCCATCGATCGGCATATGGCCCATCCGCATTCCGGTCTTCTCTCCCACCCGCAGGGCGATCATCTCGTCATCCGTGAACAATGTGCCGTCGAACAGGATGGCGTCGGCCCGCTGCATGCGCTCCCGCATCGCGGGCGTCACCGCGGCCGCGCCGGGCAGAAACAGCAGCCGGCGTCCGGCACCGGTCAGCTCGACGCCGATATTCACGGCACTCTCGCCAATCTCCGGATGATCGCCCTCGAGATAGAGCGGGACCTTGCCGGGGACGGTGAAAACATCTGCCGACAAGCCCGGCACCGGCGAAAAGGTTTCACCCAGCGAAAGCGCATGCCGGGTCACGTGGTCCGGGTGCAGGGCACTGAACATCGGATTGTCGGCAATCGCGGCCAGTGTCGCAGGCGTCGCGTGCAGCGCCATATCCTGCCGCTCGCGCAGGGTCAGCAGGCCCGCGGCCTGATCGATTTCCGCGCCCGTCAGCAGCACCGCACGGATCGGAGAGTGCCGCAAACCCCTGCGGGGATGGAGCGCCGGATTGCCGAGGATCTGTGCCCGCAAATCGGGCGACGCATTGCACAGGAGCCAGTTTTCGCCATCGGCGGAAACCGCGATCCCGGCCTGGCTCCGGGGAGTCACGCGCGGATCGTCCGCCCACGCCAAGGCGCAGACCGGGCAATTGCAGTTCCATTGTGGAAAGCCGCCGCCCGCGGCTGCTCCAAGCACGAGCGCCGTCAGGCGGCCCATCAGGGCTGGCGTCGATTCAAATCAGCCGGTGTCAGAATTCGGGCGGCAAATAGCCGTTGATTTCCATGCCGATGCAGATTTCGACGAGGGTCGGGGTCGTCCATGCCATGTCTACGGTCCTTTCGGGCAACCAGATTTGCATTATAACGCCCATGGGCCGAAAAAGTCACCGTCGGCCCCATGCGGCATTTGGACAATTCCAGCTTGACGCTGAGCCATGCCCGGCGCTTAGACTCACTTTGAGGATGACAAAAAACTGCGGCAGGCCGGCGGCCCCGCCGACGATTTCGGGAGAACGCATATGACCTACGTTACCGAGGAAAACCTCACCGATCTGGCGATCGAGCGCTGGAGCAACATCCCGGATCCGCGGCTGCGCCAGATCATGACCTCCTTGGTGAAGCACCTCCACGGCTTCGTGCGCGAGGTCGAGCCGACCCAGCAGGAATGGATTTCGGCCATCATGTGGCTGACCCGGGTCGGCCAGATCTGCGACGCCAAGCGGCAGGAATTCATCCTCGCATCCGACGTCCTCGGCGTCTCCATGCTGGTGGACTCGATCAACAACCGCGCGCCCGGCGCCGCAACGCCTTCAACCGTGGAGGGCCCGTTCCACATCGCCGATTCGCCCGAGATTGCCGACGGCGGCAACATGGCAGACGGCGCGCCGGGCATCCCGACCTTCTGCACCGGCAGGGTCACCGACATCGATGGCAAGCCGATCGCCGGCGCCATGCTCGACATGTGGCAGACCGACGGCGAGGGCCTGTATGAGGCGCAGATCGAAGGCGCCGAAGGCTATATGCGTGGCATCTTCCACTCGAATCCGGATGGCACCTATACGGTCCGTACCGTGGCCCCGATCGGCTACACCATTCCGATGGACGGTCCGATCGGCGAGCTGATGAACAAGACCAAAATCAGCCACATGCGTCCGGCGCACATCCACTTCCATATCACGGCGCCCGGCTACAAGAGCCTGACCACGCACGTGTTCCAGAAGGGTTGCGAATTCATCGACACCGACGTGGTGTTCGGCGTGAAGGAACCGCTCATCGTCGAGTTCGTGAAGAAGCCGGCCGGCAGCAAGGCCCCGACCGGCGAAGTCATGAACGAGCCGTTCTACGAAGTGAAATACGACTTCATGCTGGCCAAGGCCGCAGCAGCGCAAAAGGCGGGGTAACCAGCAAGGTTGTTGTCATGCCCCGCGAAGGCGGGGCATCCAGCATGAAGCGCTCAATGCAGTCCCGGATCGCCCGCTTATGCGGGCGATGACGTGGGGTTCCCACCTCGACATCCCGCAAGGCCGCTCTACGCCTCCCGTGGCTTCCCGGTCATCGCTCCCACCAGCCGCGCGCGCAGCCTGTTTCCCGCATGCCCCAGCCGGTCCATGTAGAGATACAGCACCGGGGTGATGAACAGCGTCAAGAATTGCGACACCACCAGTCCGCCGACCACGGCAATGCCGAGCGGCTGGCGCAATTCCGAACTCGCACCGTGTCCCACCGCGATCGGAAGCGCGCCGAGGATCGCGGCGAAGGTGGTCATCATGATCGGGCGAAAGCGCAGGATCGCCGCCTTGTAGATGGCATCGGCCGGCGCCATGTGCTGAACGCGCTGCAGGTCCAGCGCCACGTCGATCATCATGATCGCATTCTTCTTCACGATGCCGATCAGCATCAGCAGACCGATCATTGCGATCACACTCAGGTCCATCCCGAACAGCGCCAGCGCCCCAAGCGCGCCGACCACGGCCGACGGCAGGCCGGTCAGGATGGTGAGCGGATGGATATAGCTCTCGTACAGCATCCCCAGCACCATGTAGATCGTGAGCACCGCCGCCGCGAGCAGGATGCCCTGATTGGCGAGCGACTGCTGGAAGGTCTGCGCGGTGCCGGAAAACGTTGTGCTGATGGTGCTCGGCACGCCCAGCTGCTGCTTCAGCATCTCGGTCTGCGCCACCGCGTCGCCGAGCGCGACACCCTGCGGCAGATTAAACGACACCGTCACTGCCGGGAGTTGCCCAAGCTGATTGACCGCAAGATCGCCGGCGGTTCGCTCGACCGTTGCAATCGCGCTGAGCGGCACCAGCTGGCCCGCCGGCGTGCGGATGCGGATATTGCCAAGGTCGCCCGAATTCCACTTGATACGCGGGTCGAACTCCATCAGCACGCTGTAAGTATCGCCGCTGCCATAGATGGTCGACACCTGCCGCGATCCGAAGCCGGAATACAGGGTCGACCGAATCTGGTCCGCATTGATCCCGAGCGAGGCGGCCTTGTCCCGGTCGACATGAAGCGTGACCTGGATCGCCCCGTCCTGCAAATCGTTGTTGACGTCGGTGAAATGCGGATCGGCGGCCATCGCCTCGGTCATCTTCCGGGCCCAGTCCCGCATCTCGTCGCGCCGCACGCTCTGCATCACAAATTGATATTCGCTGCGGCTTGAACGCCCGCCGATACGCAGGTTCTGGACCGGTGACATCACCACATCGATGCCGGAAAAGGACATGTCGCGTCGGAAGATGCGAAGCAGGTCCGGCATCGCCGGCCGCTCCGCCCGCGGTTTCAGTTCGATGAACAGCCGCCCGGTATTGAGACTTCCGGAACCGCCTCCGCCGCCCACGATCGATGCAACGCTCTCCACATAGGGCGAGTTTCTGAATGCTTGCTCGACCTGGCTTTGCAGCGCCACCATCGCGTCGAAGGAAATGTCCGGCCGCGCCTCGGTCGAGACCCGCAATTGACCGATATCCTCCTGCGGGAAAAAGCCCTTCGGCGTAGCGTAAAACAGATAGGCCGTGCCGAGCAGCGTCGCGAAGAACACGCCCAGCATGAATGGCTGGTGCCGGAGGCTCCATTGCACGCCGCGATCATAGGCATTGGTCATGCCGGTGAGCCCGCGTTCGAGTACGGCACGCCATCCGGTTTCCGGCGGGGTATTGCCATCCTTGTCGCGCACGGGCTGCTGCAGCAGCTTGGCGCAGAGCATCGGCGTCAGCGTCAGCGACACGAAAGCGGAGATCGCCAGCGATACCGTCACCACCACCGCGAATTCGTGGAAGATGCGGCCGACCACCCCTCCCATCAGCAAGACCGGGATGAACACCGCCACGAGCGATACCGTGATCGAAATAATGGTGAAGCCGATTTCGCGTGAGCCCTTGATCGCCGCATCGAAAGCGGACATCCCCTCCTCTTCGATATGGCGATAGATATTCTCAAACATCACGATCGCATCGTCGACCACAAGCCCGACCGCAAGCGTCAGCGCCAGCAGCGAAATGTTGTTGATGCTGAAGTCGAGCAGATACATCGCCCCTAGCGTGCCGATGATCGAGATCGGCACGGCAAGCGCCGGAATAATGGTCGCGGTCAGCCGCCGGAGGAACAGGAAGATCACCATGATCACGAGCGCAATCACGAGCACGAGCGTGAACTGCACGTCCGCGACCGCCTCGCGGATAGAGGCCGATCGGTCGTTAAGGACCTCGATCGTGGAAGCACGCGGAAGGTCGTCCCGGAAGCTCGGCAGCATCGCCTTGACGCGGTCCACCACCTCCACCGTGTTGGCCTCGGGCTGGCGCTGCACGGCGAGAATGATCGCGCGCGTGCCGTTGAGCCAGCTCGCCGCCTGATTGTCCTCGATCGAGTCGGATACGACGGCGATATCGCCGAGCCGGACCGGCCGCCCGCCGCGCGTGGTTACGATCACCTGCCGGAACTGGGCGGCATTATTGAGCTCGGTTTCGGCCTGGATGGTGAGCTGCTGCTGGGCGTTGCGCAGCGTGCCGACCGGCGTATTGGCATTGGCTGCCGCGACCGCGGCCTGCACTTCGTTGACGCCGATGCCGCGGGCCGACAGCGCGTTCGGATCGACCTGGATCCGGACCGCGTATTTCTGGCTGCCATACACCAGCACCTGCGCCACCCCGTCGACGGTCGACAGGGCGGGCGAGATCACCTGCTGCGCGAAGGCGTCGAGCTCGGGAAGCGGCGTAGTGTCGCTCCGGATCGCCAGCAGCAGCACCGGCGCATCGGCAGGGTTGACCTTGCGGTAGCTGGGCAGCTCGGTCATTTCCGGCGGCAGCCGCCGCTGCGTTCTTGCGATGGCGGATTGCACATCGGCCGCGGCGGAATCGATGTCGCGATCGAGGTTGAACTGGATCACGACCGACGTCGACCCTTGTGTCGACGTCGCGCTGATCGTGTCAATGCCGCTGATGGTGGTGAATTGCTTGATCAGGGGTGTCGCGACCGAATTCGCCATGGTGTCGGGTGATGCCCCGGACAGGCTCGCAGACACGTTGATGGTCGGAAAGTCAGTGCGCGGCAGCGCGGCGACCGGCAGATAGACATAGGCAAACAGGCCGGTCGCGACCACCGCGATCGACATCAGCGTGGTGGTGACCGGATGGCGGACGCAGAATTCGGAAATGTTCATCGCACCGCGTCCGCCTGAATCGCGGATGACTTGTCTGTTGGCGCAACCCGTCCCGGCGCAGCACGACCGGTCTGCTGTGCGACATCGCGAACGCGCGCGCCATCCGCGAGCCGGAGCTGTCCTTCGACGACCACCCGTTCGCCCGGCTCAAGCCCCGAACGGATCGCGGTCCGATCCTCGACAATGCCGCTGGTCTCCACCATCCGCAACTCGGCCGTCTCGTCCGGTTTCACCACGAAAACGAACGGGCCCTTCTGGCTGGTCTGCAGCGCGACCGTGGGGATACTGATGGTGTCCGGGCGGGTATCGAGATCGACCTCGACATCGACATACATGCCCGGCCACAGGCTGAAATCCTCATTCGCAAAGGTGGCTTTCGCCATGATCGTGCCCGTCGCCGTGTCAACCGACGAGTCCACGAAATCGAGCTGGCCGGACGCGAGCGGCTGCAGATCGCCGGCTGCATAGACCCGCACCGTTGGCGGCTGTTCGGCCCGGCGAGCCGCGCGGAGGGCCGCGAGGTCACGCTCCGGCAATGTGAACGAAACCCGGATCGGACGGATCTGGGTGATCGTCACCAGCCCTTGCGCATCCGAGGATGAGACGAGGTTTCCCGGCGTGGTGCGGATCGTCCCAATTCGGCCCGTGATGGGCGCGGTGATCCTGGTATAGCCAAGCCGGATGCGGTCACTGTCGAGTTGCGCCTTGTCGGCCGCAATCGTGGCCTCGGCAGCCTTCGCCTCGGCGACTTTCTCATCAAGCTGCTGGCGTGCGGCCACGTTCCTGGCCAGCAATTCCTCGGTCCGTTTCAGATCGGCATTGGCGCGGTCGCGCGCCGCCTCGTCCTTGGCCAGTTGCGCCTCGTTGCGCGCGATGGTGGCCAGCAATTCACGGTCGTCGAGCGTAAACAGCAGGTCGCCCTTGCGCACGAGTTGCCCATCGTCGACATGTTTCTCGAGCAACTGACTGTCGATCCGCGACCGGATCACCACCACGGCGGGCGATTCCAGCAGACCGATGCTGCGGCGGCGCACCGGGAAAGTGCCCTGCTCCGCCGCTATGGTAGTGACCGGAACAGCCGGCGCGAGACGCGGGGCTAGTGCAGACTGCGGCTGTTGCGAGTTATCGCCCAACCCAAGATGGTCGCCATAATTGCGAAAGCCGTAATACCCGGCTGCAATCGCAGCGATGAGCAGGATCGCAACGACGGTGTTTCGCCTCATTGGGTGGACGCCTCCGTGATCGCCGCAAGGCTTGTGCCGCCGCCAAAGAAGGCGCGGTCAGCACAACGTTCGCAACCACCAAACGTTCCACTCGCGGCGAAAATCCGGCCGCCGACATGGTTTGTCACAGCATGGGATTAAATCGCCGTCATCTTGCGAGCGGCGAGCCATACCGCCACTATCCCCAGATCGCCTTCGCCGCCTGCACCTCGAGTTCCAGCTTCTTGCGTTCGTCGTTTTCGGTCACCGGATTGCCGGCGACGGTGGAGGCGAAGCCGCA
>JAEZBA010000142.1 GCA_023430245.1 Pseudomonadota bacterium | reverse complement strand
TGGCGCGCAGCTTTCCGCTCTTGATGTGCGCATTCGCAGCCGCAATGGACGATGCCAGCACCTGCGAATTGTTGCCGAGGATCGCGGTCAGCGCCGGACCACCGCCATTGGTCGGCAGATGCCGCATCTTGATCCCGGCAGCGTTCATGAACAGCTGCGTCGGCAGGTGCAGCGCGCCATAAAGGCCGGACGACGAGAACACGATCTTGTCAGGATTTTTCTTGGCGTCGTCGACAAGATCCTTGACGGTCTTGTAGGGCGTTTCAGCGTTGACCACGAGCACCATCGGGCCTTCGGTGAAGCGCGCGATCGGGATGAAATCCGCGCGGGTGAATTTGGGCGTGCGGCCGAACAGCTTGTCGACTTCCGCGAAGCCGGAAATCGACACGATGTGAACCATCAATGTGTGACCGTCCGGCTTGGCATTGGCGGCAAATTGCGCACCGACCGCGCCTGCGGCGCCGGCTTTGGTTTCGATCACCACCGGCTGCTTGACGATCGGTTCCAGCATCGCCGCGAACGGACGGCCGACCACGTCGGCGGCGCCGCCCGGCGGAAATGGATTGATCAGCGTGATCGTGCGGGACGGATAGGCGTCCTGCGCGAAGGATGGAACGGTGGTGAGTGTGGCGATGGCCGCGGTTGAGCCCGCGACGAATTGACGTCGATCCATGAGGCTTCTCCCTGTTTGCGGCGTCCATTCATGTGGCACCGCTTTTTGTGGTCGAAAGCCTAGCGGCTCAGTCCGGCGAGGTCGAGACTCAAATCCGCCTTTCAATCCATGATCGCGACGGCGCGCGTCCATCCGGCGGAGCCGCCACGCACCTTGACTGGAAAACAGGCGATCGTGAAACCGGTGGGCGGCAGATTTTCGAGATTGTGCAGTTTCTCGATGTGACAATAACCGATGTCTCGCCCTGCCTTGTGGCCTTCCCAGATCAGGCTCGCGTCGCCTGTCGCGGCGTATCTCTCCTTGGTGTGCACGAATGGCGCATCCCAGCTCCATCCGTCGGTGCCGGTGATTTTCACGCCGCGTTCCAGCAGATAAAGCGTGGCTTCGCGGCCCATGCCGCAGCCTTTCGAGACGTAATCAGGCTGACCATAGGCCTTGCCCGCCGCAGTGTTGATAACAACGATTTCAAATGGTGAAAGCGTGTGGCCGATTGCCTCGAGCGCGGCTTCGACATCGGCCGCGCTGACGACATAGCCGTCCGGGAAATGACGGAAGTCGAGCTTCACGCCGGGATTGAAACACCATTCGAGCGGAACTTCATCAATGGTGATGGCCCGTTTACCGCCATCCATGGTGGAAGCGAAATGCCAGGGCGCGTCGAGATGCGTCGTGCAATGCGTCGACAGTTTCACCCACTCGAAACCCCAGCCCTCGCTGTCGGGAAGATCGCTTTCCTTCAGGCCGGGAAAGAATTTGCAGATGTCCGGGGCGGTGTCGCGATGATTGAGGTAATCGATCTTCGGACCGTAGCCCGGGGGATCGGCGGCGACGTCGTTCTCGAGCGGCACGGATATGTCGATAACGCGGCGTGGCATCTGTTGATGTTTCCTCTGTCGTGCCCGGGCTTGTCGCGGGCATCCACGTCTTTATGAATATCGCTAGTGTAGCCCGCATGGAGCGAAGCGGAATGCGGGGCCCCACGCAAGACCCCCGGATTTCGCTTCGCTTCATCCGGGCTACGTCATCATGAATGTGGAGAGGAAAAATGCCCGCTTATTGGGTCGCGCGTTCGGTGATCTACGATCCTGTCGAATACAAGAAATACACGGACCTCGTCCCTGGAATCATCGCCAAATACGGCGGCAAGGTGCTGGCGCGTGGCGGCAAATTTCAGATCATGGAAGGCCCGGACAAGTTCAAGCGCTTCGTGGTGATAGAGTTTCCGACTTTCGAGCAGGGCGTCGCCTGCTTCACTTCGAAGGAATATGACGACGCCGCCGCGTTCCGGCGCAGCGGCGCTGGCGAGGTCGAGACGATCATGGTCGAGGGCGGCGAGGCGACGAAGTAGTCCTGCGCAAGGTGTCGCCCCCGCGAAAGCGGGGGCCGATATTCCCGCGCGACGTTTATGGGCTCCCGCATTCGCGGGGACGACAACCGTTCAGATCCCGAGATACAATTTTCGGATCAGATCGTTGTTGTGCAAATCGCTCGCCGATTTGCCCTCGTATGCGATCTGGCCGTGCACGATCACGTAGCCGGAATCGGCGATGCGGATCGCCTGGTTGAAATTCTGCTCGGCCATCAGGACGGTCAGCTGATATTTCGCTTTCAGCTCGCGGATGGTGTCGATGGTGTGGCTGACCAGGAGCGGCGACAATCCCACCGACGGCTCGTCGACCAGCAGGATTTTCGGCGCCAGCATCAGCGCGCGCGCGAGCGCGAGCATCTGCTGTTCGCCGCCGGACATCGAGCCGGCGAGCTGGCTCTTGCGCTCGGCAAGACGCGGGAAGGTTTCAAAGCAGAAATCGAGGTTGCGTTTGAGCTGCTCGCGCGCCTTCTGCCGGAACGCGCCCAGCAGCAGATTTTCCTCCACCGTCAGCTTCGGAAACAACCGCCGGCCTTCGGGCACCAGCGCAATACCAAGGTCGACGATCTCCTCGACGCTCATGCCGACGAGATTATGCTTCACGCCGTCGATTTCGGCGGTGATGGTGCCTTCGCTCGGCTGGCACAGGCCCATGATGCATTTGATCAGGGTCGACTTGCCGTTGCCGTTGGTGCCGAGCAGCACCACGGTCTTGCCGGATGCCACGTCCATCGACACGTCCTCGATCACGCGGACGGCGCCGTAGCCGGCATGGATGTTCTGGATGGTGAGGCTATTGGCCAAGATACGCCCTCTCCACCTCTTTGTCGCGGATCACGTCCTGCGGATCGCCTTCGGCGATCTTCTTGCCGCTGACCAGCACCACCAGCCGCTGCGAGAAGCTCATCACCGCCGCCATGATATGCTCGATCAGGATGATGGTGATGCCGCGCTCGTTCAGACGGATCAGCAGCGCGACGATATCCTTGACCTCGGAGCCCGACAGCCCGGCCATCGCCTCGTCTGCGATCAGGAGCTTGGGATCGGCCGCCATGGCGCGCGCGAGTTCGAGCTTGCGCATCTCGACCTGGGTCAGGTCCTTCGGCAGCTTGTTGGCCTTGTGCTCGAGCGAAACCAGGCTCAGGACCTCGTGGCAGCGATGGTCCATCTCCTCCTTGGTGTGCGGCACGTCGCGGCGGATGCCCACGGTGTAGAGCAGGGGCACCCGCAAATTCTGTGCGACCGTCAGGCTGTGGAACGGACGCGGCAGCTGGAACGAACGCGCGAGGCCCAGATGCGTGCGCTGGTGGGCCACAAGGCCGTTCATCGGCTTGCCGTCGAAGGTCACGGTGCCGGTCTCATTGTGCAGCGTCCCGGACATGCAATTGACCAGCGTCGACTTGCCGGAGCGGTTCGGGCCGATCAAACCGTGGCGTTCGCCGGGGGCGACTTCGAGATTGATGCCGTCCAGCGCGAGGAAGCCGCCGAAGCGCTTGCTGACATTGTCGACCTTGAGGAGCGGCGCGGTCATGGCGTTTTCACCACGGGTTTCGTAGCTTCCGCGACTTCGGGCACCTCGATATCGCTGCTGCTCTTGCGGCCGAAGGCCTGGTGCCAGAGGCCGATCAGGCCGTTCGGTGCGATGATGACGAAGAATACCAGCAGCAGGCCCACGATCAGCAGGCTGACCGCCGACGAGATCGTGACGGTGGCGAGCTGCTGCAGCGTGCCGAGCAGCACCGCGCCAAGCAGCGGACCGACCCAGCTGGTGGTGCCGCCGATCATCGGCATGGCGATGGCGTTCACGGCGTAGGCGAGGCCGAAGGCCGAGGATGGTTCGAGGAAGCCGATGTAATAGGGGAAGGGGGCTCCTGCCATGCCCATGAACGCACCGGACAGGGTGGTTGCGACCAGCTTCAGTTTCAGCGTGGGAACGCCCGATGCCTCGGCCGCGAGTTCGTCGTCGCGGATGGTGGCGAAGCCATAGCCGAGGCGGGATCGCTCGATCGCGCGCGCGGTGGTGAGCGCGACCACGACGAGCACCAGCATCACCAGGAAGAGATATTCGATATAGTTGATGCCGAGCAGTGGCACCGTGGCCGGCCGGATCACATAGGCGCCGCGCGAGCCGCCGACAAAGTCCCAGTTCACGATCAGGGTCTGCAGCACGACCGCGAGCGCGAGCGTGGCGATGGCGAAGAACACGCCGCGCAGCCGCAGCGTCAGATAGCCGGTGCCAAGCCCGACCAGTCCGGCAATAATGCCCCCGAGGATGATCAGCACCGGGATCGGCGGGATACCGACCAGCGCCGCGATCTCTTCGGGCAGATGACGATTGGCGAAGGCCGGCAGCTTGGTCATCACCACGGTGGTATAGGCGCCGATGGCGAAGAACGCGGCCGA
>JAEZBA010000080.1 GCA_023430245.1 Pseudomonadota bacterium | reverse complement strand
ACGAAGCCGGTGATCTTGATCGGACCGCCGACCTTGCCCTCGGCCTCCTTCATGGCTTGCGCGACGGTCTTCTTGTCGTCATGCACATAGGGCTGATCGAGCAGGCAGACTTCCTTGTAGAAGCTCTTGAGCCCGGATTCGACGATCTTCTCGATCACGTTGTCCGGCTTGCCGGAGGCCTTGGCCTTGTCGGCGAGCACACCCTTCTCGCGCTCGATCACATCCGCGCCGAGCCCCGACGAATCCACCGCGAGCGGGCCGGTCGCCGCAATATGCATCGCCACCAGCCGGCCGAGAGCCGCGAGTTCCTGCGGATCGCCGGTCGATTCGATCGCAACCAGAACACCGATCTTGCCGAGACCCTCGGAGATCGAATTGTGCATGTAGGTGCCGACAACGCCCTTGCCGACCGACAGCGATGCCGCGCGGCGAAGCGACATGTTCTCGCCGATGGTTGCAATCGCGGACGCAATGGCTTCCTGCACGGTCTTGTCGCCGACCTTGGCCGCCTTGACAGCCTCGGCATCGCCGCCAGTGGACAGGGCCGCGTCGGCGATCAGTTTGACAAGCCCCTGGAAATGGTCGTTCCGGGCGACGAAGTCGGTTTCCGCATTGACCTCGACGATCGCCCCCTTGCCGGCCGCGGTGGAGATGCCGATCAAGCCTTCCGCCGCGACGCGGTCGGCCTTTTTCGCGGCCTTGGACAGACCCTTCTTGCGCAGCCAGTCAATCGCCGCTTCGATGTCACCCTTGGTCTCGGTCAGCGCCGACTTGCAATCCATCATGCCCGCGCCGGTCTGTTCGCGCAGATCCTTCACGAGCGCTGCGGTGATTTCTGCCATGTCAAATATTCCGAAAGAGGACTTTGCGGCGCGGGTACAGACCCGCGCCGTTGGTTCGACAATTCTTATTCGGCGTCGGCCGTGAATTCCTTGGCCTTGGCGACCCACTGGTCGGCACGGCCCGGCAGCCCGACGTCTTCACCAAGCCGATGCGCCTGTTCGTGCGCAAGCGGTGCCAACTGCCAATAATGGAAGATACCGAGATCGTTGAGCTGCTTCTCGATCGAGCCCGAAACGCCCGGCAGCTTCTTCAGATCGTCGGCAACGCCACGCGGTCCCGGTAGAGCCTCGTAGCCGGTATCGCTCGTTGCCGGCAGATCTTCCATCACCGGCTCGGCGCTGGCGCCAATATCCACACCGCGCTCGCCCTGCGAGCGGCTGATGCCATCGATCGCGGCGCGTGCGATCAGATCGCAATAGAGCGAAATCGCGCGGCTGGCGTCGTCATTGCCCGGCACGGCATAGGTGATGCCGTTGGGGTCGCAATTGGTGTCGACGATCGCTGCGACCGGAATGTTGAGCCGGCGCGCTTCCTTGATCGCAATGTCTTCCTTGTTGGTATCGATCACGAACAGCATGTCGGGAATGCCGCCCATGTCCTTGATGCCGCCGAGCGAGCGATCAAGCTTGTCACGCTCGCGCTGGAGGTCGAGGCGCTCCTTCTTCGTATAGCCCTGGGCCTCGTTCGAGGAGAGCATTTCCTCGAGCTTGCGCAGGCGAGCGATCGATCCGGAGATCGTCTTCCAGTTGGTCAGGGTGCCGCCGAGCCAGCGCGAATTGACGTAATATTGCGCGCACTTTTTCGCGGCTTCCGCGATACCGTCCTGCGCCTGGCGCTTGGTGCCGACGAACAGGATACGCCCGCCCTTGGCCACGGTGTCCGACACCGCCTGCAAGGCCTGATGCAGCATCGGCACGGTCTGGGCGAGATCGATGATGTGGATGTTGTTACGGACGCCGAAGATGTATTCACCCATCTTCGGGTTCCAGCGGTGGGCCTGATGGCCGAAATGAACGCCAGCTTCCAATAGCTGACGCATGCTGTAATCGGGCAGCGCCATGAGTCTTCTCCGGTTTTTTCCGCCGCGGATGACGTGAACGCCGGACGGTATGTCCGACGCCACCGGATGGCCTGCCGTCCCGTTTCCGGGGGCGGAAAACCCTGATCCGCGTGTGAGATGGCGCGCATATAGCCGCATCCCCCGGGAAAGGCAAGGAAAAGGGGGATTCCGATAAACCCGGGCGTCCGACGGACGGGATGGCGTCGACCCGCTATGCCGGGCTATGCCGGAACTGCGCCGGCTACCCCGCCTCGACCGTGACCACCCCCGGCAGCGCCTTGATGGCGCCGGCGATCTGCGGGGAAACCTTGTAGCGGCCGGGAAGCTTCACATCGACCTCCCCGCCGTCCGACAGCTTCAGCACGAAGTGGACCTCGCCGTCCCCCCTCGCCTCCAGCCGGTTGGTGATGGTGTCGAGCGGCGCCGGGTCGCGCAGGAAGATCTGCAGGCTCTTCTGCACCTTCTCGGCGGCCTGATCGAGCCGTTCCACGCTCTGGATCCGGGCCCGGACGTCTTCGCCCTGGGCTTCGGCGGAGAGGAACAGCAGCACAGCGTTGCCGGGTTCGAGCAGCTCGCGATATTGCTGCAGCGCCTCCTGGAACAGCACCGCCTCATATTGGCCGCTCGGATCGGACAGGCCGATGATGCCCATCTTGTTGCCGGTCTTGGTCCGGCGCTCGGCGCGCGAGATCACGGTTGCCGCGGTGCGGCCCGCACTCGCGCCCGCCCGCACCGACTTGGTGAACTCCATCCAGTTCAAGACCTGCATGCGCTTCAGCGCCTTGGCATAATCGTCGAGCGGATGGCCCGTCAGGAAGAAGCCGATCGCCTCATATTCACGTTGCAGACGATCGGCCGGCGGCCACGGCTCGACATTCGGCATCCGCAGCGGCTCGTGATGCGAGGGCCCGCCGAACAATTCGTTCTGACCGCTCTCGGCCGCATCGTGGGAGCGCTGGGCGGTCGCGAGAATGGTTTCGACCGCGGCATGGACTCTGGCGCGATTGGCGTCGAGCTGGTCAAACGCGCCGGCAGCGGCCAGGCTTTCCAGCACGCGCTTGTTGACCGCCCGCGGATTGATGCGCGAGGCGAAATCGGTGAGATCGCGGAACGGCCGATCCTTGCGCGCGGCCACGATCAGGTCCACCGCCTGTGCGCCGACGCCCTTCAGCGCCGCAAGTGAATAATAGATGGTATTGCCCTCGACCTCGAAGGCGCGGCCGGACCGGTTGATCGACGGCGGCATCAGCTTGATGCCGAGCCGCTCGGCCTCGTTGCGGAATTCCGCGAGCTTGTCGGTATTGCCCATGTCGAGCGTCATCGACGCGGCCAGGAATTCGACCGGATAATTCGCCTTCATCCAGGCGGTCTGGTAGGCGACCAGCGCGTAGGCGGCGGCGTGGCTCTTGTTGAAGCCGTATTCGGCGAAACGTTCGAGCAGATCGAAGATCGCGTCGGCCTGCGATTTCTGCACGCCGCGTTCGACCGCGCCCTTGACGAAGCCCTCACGCTGCGCCTGCATCTCGCTGCGGATCTTTTTGCCCATGGCGCGGCGCAGAAGATCGGCCTGTCCGAGCGAATAGCCGGCAAGAAGCTGAGCGGCCTGCATCACCTGTTCCTGATAGACGATGACCCCGAAGGTCTCCTTCAGCACCTCTTCCAGCTTCGGGTGGATATAGTCCGGCTCCTCGTCGCCATGCTTGCGCGCGCAATAGGTCGGGATATTCGCCATTGGGCCCGGCCGGTACAACGCGACGAGCGCAATGATGTCCTCGAAACGGTCCGGCTTCATGTCGAGCAGTGCGCGGCGCATGCCCTGACTTTCCAGCTGGAAGATGCCCACCGCCTCCGCCCGGCCCAGCACTTCGTAGGTCTTCTCGTCGTCCAGCGGGATCGCGGACAGGTCGATCTCGATGCCTCGCTGCTTCAGGAGATCGACCGCGGTCTTGAGCACGGTCAGCGTCTTGAGGCCGAGGAAGTCGAACTTGACGAGCCCCGCCGGCTCGACCCATTTCATGTTGAACTGGGTGACGGGCATATCCGATTTCGGATCGCGGTAGAGCGGCACAAGCTCGGCCAACGGGCGATCACCGATCACGATACCGGCGGCGTGGGTCGAGGCATGGCGCGTCAGGCCTTCGAGCTTACGGGCGATATCGAAGGCGCGGCGCACCGTCGGATTGGCATCGCGCTCGGCTTGCAGTTTCGGTTCTTCATCGATCGCCTTGGCCAGCGTGACCGGGTTGGCCGGGTTCTGCGGCACCAGTTTGCACAGCTTGTCGACCTGCCCGTATGGCATCTCGAGCACGCGGCCGACATCGCGCAGCACGCCGCGCGCCTGCAGCGTACCGAAAGTGATGATCTGCGCGACCTGATCGCGGCCGTAACGCTCCTGCACATAGCGGATCACCTCGTCGCGGCGGTCCTGGCAGAAATCGATATCGAAGTCCGGCATCGAGACGCGCTCCGGATTGAGGAAGCGTTCGAACAGCAGCCCGAAGCGGATCGGATCGAGGTCGGTGATCGTGAGCGCATAGGCAACCAGAGAGCCGGCACCCGAACCGCGGCCCGGCCCAACGGGAATGTCGTGCGACTTGGCCCACTGGATGAAGTCGGCGACGATCAGGAAATAGCCGGGATATTTCATGCGCTCGATCACGTCGATCTCGAACGCAAGCCGCGCGTCATATTCCTCGCGCGTCACGCCGGGAGCCAGTCCGTGCAGCGCGATGCGCCGTTCGAGGCCGGCCTTTGCGCGCTCGCGCAATTCGACGCCTTCATCGGCATCGCCCGAGGTGAAGCGCGGCAGGATCGGCTTCAGGGTCCGCGGACGGTACGAACAGCGCTGCGCGATTTCGACCGTGTTGGCGATCGCCTCGGGCAGATCGGCAAACAGCGCCGCCATCTCCGAACGGCTTTTGAAATAATGCTCCGGCGTCAGCTGCCGGCGGTCGGTTTCGGCGAGCAGCCGTCCCTCCGCGATGCACACCAGCGCGTCGTGCGACTCGTAGTCGTCTGGTGTGGCGAAGAACGGTTCGTTGGTCGCCACCAGCGGCAGTGATTGCCCATAGGCGATGTCAATCAGATGCGGTTCGGTCGCGCGCTGCTCGGGAAGTCCGTGACGCTGCAATTCGACATAAAGCCGGTCTCCGAACAGACCGCGAAGCGTGGCCGCGCGCGCCTGAGCCAGATCGAGCTGCCCGGTCGCAATCGCCTGATCGAGCGCTCCGCCCGGTCCGCCAGTCAATGCGATCAGGCCCTCGGTCCCCTCCGCGAGCCAATCGGCGCGGATATGCGGCCGCTCGTTGCCGGGTGTTTCGAGAAAGGCGCGCGACGACAGCCGCATCAGGCGCTGGTAGCCGTCTTCGCGCGCGGCCAAAAGCACGACGCGCGGAAATGACATGGTGTGCGCGGGATTGCGCGGGTCGCGCGGCTGGTCGCCGAAATCGATCGAAAAGCAACAGCCCACAATCGGCTGGATTCCCGAGGAGGCCAGCTTCTCGGAGAATTCCAGCGCGCCGAACATGTTGTCGGTGTCGGTGAGTGCAAGCGCAGGCTGGCGGTCGGCCTTGGCGAGGTCCGCCAGCTTGCCGATCTTCAGCGCCCCTTCGAGCAGCGAATAGGAAGAGTGCACATGCAGGTGCACGAAGGGTGCATCCGACACCTTGAAGCCTCACGAATCTGACCGATCAGCCTCGATCGTGGGGAGCGCGCGCCGCCAAGTCCACCGCCAATCCGTCGGGGCAGTCCTGCTCGCCGGTTTTCCCCAGGGCGTCAACTCTCAAGGCGTCACTTCTCAACGCGTCAACGCGGAAAGTCCCCGGTGCGAGGACCGACGGGCCGACACTCGCACGCGATATTGAGGAAGCGGCCGGGCCCCCACCTACGC
>JAEZBA010000037.1 GCA_023430245.1 Pseudomonadota bacterium | reverse complement strand
TGCTGTTTGCCATAGTATTGTTGAAGCAGCGTCTGCAACGGGAGCCGCAAGTCCAGGCAACCGGTCAATAGATGACAGAACGCAAATCGAAAGGGAGGAATGCAAGCATGTCCAAACGAATGGGTCTGGCATTTGCGGTGGTCGCGCTTGGCGCCGCCATTGGCGGCGCTGCGCTGGCGCAGCAGCAGAATATCGCGATCGCAACCGGGGGAACCGGCGGCGTCTATTACCCGATGGGTGGCGGCATGGCGAATGTACTGTCGAAGCATTTGCCCGGTGTCGAGGCGACCGCGCGCGTCACCGGCGGTTCGGTCGACAACCTGAAACTGATCGGATCGCAGCAGAGCGAAGTCGCGCTGACGATGGTCGACGCTGCGCTCACTGCTCTCAAGGGCGAGGATAAGTTCAAGGGCAGTCCCGTCGACGTGCGCACGCTGATGGTGTTGTACCCTAACCGCATGCATGTCGTGTCGGTGGAAGGCCGTGGCATCAACACAATGGCCGATCTCAAGGGAAAGCGTGTGTCCACCGGCTCGCCCGGCAGCGCCACCGAAGTGATGGCCTTCCGTGTGATCGAAGCCGCCGGTCTTGACCGCGATAAGGATATGAAGCGTGAGCGGCTCGGCGTCGCCGAATCTACCAACGCGCTGAAGGACGGCAAGATCGACGCCTATTTCTGGGTTGGCGGATTGCCGACCGCGGCGGTCACCGATCTTGGTGCTACGCCGGGCGTGACGCTCAAGCTTGTCGACACGGCCGACCTCACCGACAAGATGAACGCGAAATACGGCAACCTTTACAGCAAGGGTGTGATCCCCGCGAAGACCTATCCGGGCCAGGCCGCTGACAACAAGATCGCGGTGGTGCAGAACATTTTGGTCGCCAACGCCAAGATGTCGGACAAGATGGCCTATGACATCGTCAAGACCCTGATCGAGAAAAAGCCCGAACTGGTTGCGGTTCATCGCGAGGCGGAAAATTTCGCGGTCGAGAACCAGACCAACGACAACACCACGATCCCATGGCACCCCGGCGCTGAAAAATATTTCAAGGAAAAGGGCGCGAAGCTTTAACAAAGGCGTCCCATAAATCGCAACGGCCCCGCATGCGGGGCCGTTTTGCGTTCGTAAGGTCTTTACCGACTGTTCACGTTAACGGCGTGTGAAGCACTGGATACCCGCGCGCGCGTAAACCCGCCGGCAAGGTTAACCCGATCGCAACGATACTCCGACAATTTTACGTGAGCGGCGATTCACGCCGCTTCGTTGAGTTCCGTTGAGTTCAGTTGCGTTGCGTCGGTTGCGTTGCGTGAGCGTTAGTATGAAAGCTTCGCGTAAAAGGCCGAAGGGCGCCTTTCGTCGTCCCTTCGGCCTTGTCCTTTGCGTGGTCACCGCGATGCCGAACTCGGTCGGTCATCAGGACCTCGCTGCGTTGATTGCACGTCAGCCGGCGGTCACCGAGCGGTGGCGCGCGCATGTGCGCAATTCGACATTCGGAACGATTCACGCTGCCTCGCTGAGCTTTCCCCGTCTGGTCGGCGCGTCGATCCCCGATCCGTATTTCACGCAGCTGGCAGCACTCGATCCGCGCGCACTCGAAGCAACCGGTTCGATCCCGTTGAATGTTCCGATCGATCCCGTGGTCGCAGCGCCGACATACGATTTTCCCGTGGTCGAACGCCGCCTGAAAGGCGACCGATTGACCGTGAGGCCGGGGCCCGCGCAGCCTGAGCCGGCGCAGCCGCAATTGTCCAGACCGTCGAAAGCCAAGGACATGGCGAACCGCCCGCCGCTTTCGGAATTGCCGCCCGCTCATGATCCGTCTCAATCTGAGCTGGACGCCGTGAAGTCGCAGGCCGCGCCGAAAGGTGACCGTCTCGCGCCTTCCGATGTAGAAATTGCAGACGTGGTGCGCGACCCGATCTATCGCCGTGGCGGACTTGCGGCGGGGCAGGGCACGCTGGCGAAGCGCGTTCTGGGCACGATGCCGCGGATGCCGGTGGTGATTGCGGCCCCGGCCGAGCCTGCCGCTGACAAGGCGCTGCGCCGCGTGGGGATCGCGGCCGGACAGAAGACGCTGGCGAAGCGCGTTCTGGGTGCGGCGCCGCGGATACCGGTGGTGGTTGCGGCGCCGGCCGAGCCTGTTGCGGACAAGACGCTGCGTCGCGCGCGGCTTGCAGCCGGACAGATGACACTGGCGAAGCGCGTTCTGGGCACGGCGCCGCGGATGCCGGTGGTGATTGCAGCGCCGGCCGAGCCTGTGGCTGACAAGACGTTGCGCCGCGCGGGGATCGCGGCCGCGCACATCAAGCAGATCAGGAACGAAGCCCGGCGGGCGCGCCTGCTTCCGGCGGAAGCGGCCGATCTCGAATCGCAGCGTGCCGATCTCAGAGGTCCGATCGTGCCTTCGACCGAGGCGGAGCCGGCTCCCGAGGTCGCGCAGCTCGCTCCTGCGCCCGAGCCGCGGGATACCAAGCCCGAACAGACCGAGCTCGAGCGAGCCAGCCTCGCAGAACCCGAATTCGAACAACCCGCGTCAGAGTTTGTGGCTGTCGCAGCCAAGCCGGACATTCAGGTGGCGGCGAGTTTGTCTCAGCCAGCGCGTGCGCCCATTGCCGCAATC
Organism: Pseudomonadota bacterium; assembly: GCA_023430245.1. Lineage (GTDB taxonomy): Bacteria > Pseudomonadota > Alphaproteobacteria > Rhizobiales > Xanthobacteraceae > Pseudorhodoplanes. Next base: position 2,141 of record JAEZBA010000037.1, on the reverse strand, counting down.
GAGACGGTGCCTGAGGTTGCAGCGGTGACACCGCCTGCGCCGGGGAAGACTCCGGATCGCTTTAACGCTCATGCGGCCGAGCAGCTCGCGCAGTTTGCCAAGCCCGCCGCGCAGAATCGCGTGTTCTTCGGCACCCGCGAGCTTGGCGTTGGGCGCAACGAATGGGAGGCCTGGGAGCCCGGCGAAGGTCCGACAGTTCTCGCGCCTCCGCATGTCGATACTGAAATCAAGCGCGCGGCGCTCGATCCTGTCGCCGACCCCGAGACCGAGAAAGGCGGCGAGACCATCGCGCCGAAGGGCGAAGTCACTGGCGAAGGCAAGCGTCCGCGCACGCCGGCCGAACGGCTCAATCTGGTCGGGGCATCGCGCGCCAAGCACGCGAGATGCCTTGCCAATGCGATCTATTTCGAGGCCCGAGGCGAGGTCGAGCGCGGGCAGATGGCCGTGGCGCAGGTCGTGCTCAACCGCGTCTTCACCGGTTATTACCCCGGCAGCGTCTGCGACGTTGTCTACCAGAATGCGCACCGGCATCTCGCCTGCCAGTTCACCTTCGCCTGCGATAATCACAAGGATATCGTGCGCGATCAGAAGGCCTGGGAAGTGGCGACGCGCATTTCCGACGACGCACTCGATGGCAAGTTCTGGCTGCCGGAAGTCGGCAAGGCCACGCATTACCATGCGACCTATGTCAATCCGTGGTGGGTGCGAACGATGACCAAGCACACCAAGCTCGGCGTTCACATCTTCTATCGGCCGAAGCGCTGGGGCGATGGCGAGGATATCCCGGTCTGGGGCGACCGCCTCGAAGTCACCGGTTCAATCAAGCGCGCGGCTTCGCCTGCGGCGCCTGCGGCACCGGAAAAGAAGAACGACGACAAGCGCGCGGACGTGCAGCCGGCTGCTCCGGTGCGGCGCTCGATCTTCGATCCGGTGGAGCCGATCAATCTGCCGGGCGGGTAGCTCTACCCGCCGTCATCCTGAGGACCATCGCGAAGCGATGCGTCTAGAAGGGACGGGGCGGCCCATCCTTTGAGACGCAGCTGCCCCGCCGCTCGGGATGAGACCAATTGAAACCTGCGACGCTAGACTTCGATATCCAGTGCGATATCGAGGTTGGGCGCGGAATGCGTGATCGCGCCGGACGAGACATAGTCGACGCCGGTTGCCGCGATCTCCGCTGCATTGTCATGGGTGATGCCGCCGGAGGCCTCGATCACCATTTTGCCGCCGACCAGCGCCACCGCTTCCTTCAGCATCGGCACTGAAAGATTGTCGACCAGCAGCACGTCGGCAAGGCCGGTATCGAGGACTTCGCGCAACTGGTCGATGGTGTCGACCTCGATCTCGATCTTGACCAGATGTCCGACGACCGACTTCGCGCGCTCCAGCGCTGCGCGGATGCCGCCGGCAACAGCGATGTGATTGTCCTTGATCAGCACCGCATCGTCGAGACCGAAGCGGTGGTTGAAGCCGCCGCCGCAGCGCACGGCATATTTTTGCAGCGCGCGCAGGCCCGGCGTGGTCTTGCGGGTGCAGACCAGGCGCGTGCTGGTGCCCTTGAGCCTGTCGACCAGCGAGGCGGTCGCGGTGGCAATGCCAGAGAGATGGCCGGCAAAATTTAGCGCCGTGCGTTCGGCTGCCAGCACAGCGCGCGCATTGCCGGTGATGGTCATCAGCGCAGTCCTTTTTTCTACGATATCGCCATCGCGGGCATGTGGGACGATCTGCGCATCCGGCGCCAGCTTCAGCATCACGGCCTCGACCAGTGGCAGGCCGGCAATCCGGCCGGCCGCGCGGGCGACCACAATCGCGCGCGCCTGCGCGTCCTCCGGCACGTTCGCGACCGAGGTGACGTCGCCGGCGCGGCCGAGATCTTCGGCGAGTGCGCGCGTCACCGCGTCGTCGATCTCGAGCGGCGAGATGAAGGCGTCGGGGCAATAGAGCGACGACGGCGAAGCCGCGACGTTAAAGCGGCGCATGGGATTGAGCATCGCGTTGTCCCCTAGTTCTTCAGGTTGATCATGCGTTCGACCGAACGGCGCGCCCTCTCGGCGATAGTCGGATCGATTACGACTTCCTCTTTCATGTAGACGAGGCTTTCGAGGATTTTCGGCAGCGTGATCCGCTTCATATGCGGGCAC
>JAEZBA010000005.1 GCA_023430245.1 Pseudomonadota bacterium | reverse complement strand
CCCCCGGACTTGCGACATTCTCGCTGCTTCCGATCGTAGAGGCCTTCGTCGCCACGGCCGGCGTCAAGATGCGGCTGGCGGACATCTCGCTGACGGGCCGCATCATCGCCAACTTCCCCGAAAAGCTCACCCCGGCCCAAAAGATCAGCGACGACCTGACCTGGCTGGGCGAACTGGCAACCAGGCCGGAAGCCAACATCATGAAGCTTCCGAACATCTCGGCCTCGATCCCGCAGCTCAAGGCCGCGATCAAGGAATTGCAGGACAAGGGCTACGATGTCCCCGACTATCCGGACAATCCTACGACTGACGCCGAGAAGGAGATCAAGGCCCGCTACGGCAAGGTGTTCGGCAGCGTCGTCAACCCGGTGCTGCGCGAAGGCAATTCCGACCGCCGTGCGGCCGGCGCCGTGAAACAATATGCCCGCGACAATCCGCACAAGATGGGCGCCTGGAGCAAGGACTCGAAAACGCGCGTGGCCTATATGCCGGGCGGCGATTATTTCGGCTCCGAGGTCTCGACCACCGTTCCTGAAGCAACCAATGTCCGCATCGAGCTGGCCGAAGCCGGCGGCAAGACCACGGTACTGAAGGCGAAGACGCCGCTGATCGCGGGCGAGATCATCGACGCATCGGTGATGAGCGCCAAGGCGCTGCGCGCCTTCTTCGCCGAGCAGATCGAAGCCGCGAAGAAGGAAGGCACCCTGTTCTCGCTGCACGTCAAGGCGACGATGATGAAGATCGCCGATCCGATCATCTTCGGCCATGCGGTGTCCGAATTCTTCGCCGACGTGATCAAGAAGCATGACGCCACCCTCAAGAAGCTCGGCGTCAATCTGAACAACGGCTTCGGCGATCTGCTGACGAAGATCGAGACGCTGCCGGAGGCCGAGAAGACGGCGATCAAGGCCGACATCGAGGCCGAATACGCCAAGCGCCCGGCCCTTGCGATGGTCAATTCCGACAAGGGAATCACCGGCCTGCATGTCCCGAGCGACGTCATCATCGATGCGTCGGTGCCGGCGATGATCCGCGAAGGCGGCAAGATGTGGGGTCCGGACGGCAAGCTGCACGACACCCTGGCGGTGATTTCGGATCGGTCCTACGCGCGGCTCTTCCAGGCGGTCATCGACGATTGCAAAGCCAACGGCGCATTCGACCCCAAGACCATGGGCTCGGTCCCGAATGTGGGCCTGATGGCGCAGAAAGCCGAGGAATACGGCTCGCACGACAAGACCTTCGAAGTCCCGGCAAGCGGCACGGTTCGCGTCGTCGCTGATGACGGCAAGGTTCTGCTGGAGCGTCCGGTCGAGGCCGGCGACATCTTCCGCATGTGCCAGACCAAGGACGAGCCGATCCGCGACTGGGTCAAGCTCGGCGTCCGCCGCGCGCGCCTGACCAATACGCCTGCGGTGTTCTGGCTCGACAAGAACCGTGCGCACGACGCGCAGGAAATCGCCAAGGTCGAAAAATATCTGAAGGATCACGACACCTCGGGCCTCGACATCCGCATCATGGCGCCGGTCGACGCGATGAAGTTTTCGCTCGAGCGCATCCGCAAGGGCCAGGACACGATCTCAGTCACCGGCAACGTGCTGCGCGACTACCTGACCGACCTGTTCCCAATCATGGAGCTCGGCACCTCCGCCAAGATGCTGTCGATCGTCCCGCTGCTCGCGGGCGGCGGCATGTTTGAGACCGGCGCCGGCGGCTCGGCACCCAAGCACGTTGAACAATTCCAGCAGGAAGGCTATCTGCGCTGGGATTCGCTCGGCGAATTCCTCGCGCTCGGCGCCTCGCTCGAGCATCTCGGAGATACCTTCAAGAACGCCAAGGCGAAGGTTCTGGCCGAGACGCTCGACACCGCCATCGGCAAATTCCTCAAGTTCAACCGCAATCCGGCGCGCAAGGTCGGCGAGATCGATAACCGCGGCAGCCACTTCTATCTGGCCAGGTATTGGGCGCAGGCGCTCTCGGCGCAGACCGACGACAAGGAGCTGCAGGCCCGCTTCAAGCCGTTGGCCGAGACGCTCGAGAAGAACGAAGCAAAGATCAACGCCGAGCTGATCGCGGCACAGGGCAAGCCCGTCAATCTCGGTGGCTATTACCTGCCTGACGATGCCAAGGCGTCGACCGCGATGCGGCCGAGCGCCACCCTGAACGCTGCGCTCGCCGCGCTCTGAGGCGGTTTCATTGCCGTCATTGCGAGGACTGCAAGGCATAGCCGCGGCAGGACGAAGCAATTCATCGGTCACTGACTGGATTGCTTCGTCGCTCCGCTCCTCGCAATGACGCTGTGATGGCGGCGCAAAGCCGCTAGAGTGAACGCGCCGTGCTCTCGCCGCGCGCCGATGCCCGCCATCTCCACACCCGATCCGCAATGACTGTCGCGGCCGCGCCGACCACCAGCGCGCACAGCACGGCCTTCGACATCGTCTCCATCGTCCCTTCGATCAGCAGGCTGTGCACCACGCTGCCGGCGACGATCACCACCGCCAGAGACATATGCGCGATACGCCACGTACGCGGCGCCAGCCCCAATCGCCGGCGAAACGCGGCCATCAGCCCTGTCGCGAAGACCGTCCACATCGCGATCACGCCGAAGGGCGAAAACAGCGTCGGTGACATCAACAGCAGCGCGTCGATCATGTCCGGCGGAGAGGCGATCCAGAGGCCGCCGACATGGACCACGACCGCTGCGACCAGCGCGCCGCCGATCCACATATGAGCACGCCGTCCAAGGTAACCCGCCAGGCCCGGAAGATAGCCTGCGATCAGCAGCGGTTGTATCAGCACCAGAGCCAGCGCAACGATCCCGGCGAAGCAGGCCAGGATGTAAGCCGGGCCGCGATACGCGAGCAGTTCGCTGATCGCTGCAAGGGCGAGCGGGACGAACATGGCGGCCAGAACGACCGCCCAGATCAGCGCCGCCCGGGCCAGCCTCATGCGCGCCGTCCGAACCCGCTCAGGCCCTCCTCAGACCGGCTCCAGAACGAAATGCGCTTCGAGGCTCTTGTCCTTTGCGCTGCGCATAATCGGACGCAGAAACACGGTCTTGAACTCGCCGCTGTCGTAAGCCAGATGGCCGTGCGGCTGTCCGAAGGCGGGAACGATCTGCGGCATTTCGAGGCGGAACACCCCGTTCTTGTCGGTCAGCGTGGCGCCGTGGCTCTGCGGCTCATGCTCCTGCCCCTCGGTCGTATGCGCCCAGATCTGGATCCGCTGCCCGGCGAGCGGAGCCCCGTCGCCGGCCCGGCGCACCGTGCCGCTCATCCAGAAGCCGCCCTTGCCGATCCGCGAAACGATCGGCGCGCCCTTGATGTAATTGTTGGCACCGCCCCGCATCGATTGGGTCGGTGCAAGGCCTTGCGCCCGCGCCGGCCCCACGAGTCCGGTCACGCCGCCAGTCACGCCGATCGCAAGCACGGAACCACCGGCGGCCAGGAGCGAGCGGCGGGTGAGCAAAGCGGTGGGCATGTGAGTTCCTCCGATCGACATCCGATGACTCCAGTTAGACGCGGAACGCTCAGAATCCACCCGGTTGCGACCAAATGCCAGTCCCGGGCAAATCCGCGATCGGCTGCAATGACAGTTCTGTGAACGTGCCAGACGATCTTCGAGGGCCGCACCAAGGTGAACCACGGAAGCGATTTGATATTCCCCGCCGGCTGCCGTAATCGCGCCGCGCGCACCGACCCGGCGGACCATACGACTTCTGGCTTGCTTCGCTTCGCCGGCCATGACGTGCTATAGCGCCGCTGCAGCTGCCGGGCTGCGTCCATGTCGCGCGCGCCGGTTTTTCGTCGGCACGACGATGGTTACCGAGGATTGTCAAAAGGTAGCTCCACGAAATGGCGAAGATCAAGGTGACGAATCCCGTCGTCGAGATGGATGGCGACGAGATGACCCGGATTATCTGGCAGTTCATCAAGGACAAGCTGATCCACCCCTATCTCGACATCGACCTGCTCTATTACGACCTCAGCGTCCAGAAGCGCGACGAGACCAATGACCAGATCACCATCGACGCAGCCCTCAAGACCAAGGAAGTCGGCGTCGCGGTGAAATGCGCCACCATCACGCCGGACGAAGGCCGGGTGAAGGAATTC
>JAEZBA010000002.1 GCA_023430245.1 Pseudomonadota bacterium | reverse complement strand
GGAGTGGGAAGGCATCCAGCTCAGCGGTCTGGATAGCGGCCACACATACATGACGGCCTTCTACGACAGTGGCGTGCTGTCGCGGCGGAGCGAGGACCCGGTTGCGGTCGAATACCGGCGGCTGCTCGTCGACAAGCTCGGCGAGGAGCGCGCCGCCAAAGTCATCGGCATGAATCGCTTCAACAACATTATCTATCCGAACCTGATCATCAACGCCCAGTATCAGCAGATGCGTGTCACTATCCCGCTGTCGGTCGACCGCACACTGGTGCGCGTGCATTGCTTCCGGCTGAAGGGCGCGCCGGATGCCATGTTTCATCGCGCGGTGCGCTTCCTCACCACCATCGGCTCGCCCGCCTCGATGATCTTCTCCGACGATGTCGAGATGCTTGAGCGCTGCCAGCGCGGGCTCGCGACCGAAACCGGGCCGTGGATCGATTTTTCTCGTGGGCTCGACAGCGACAGCAAGGATCCGGATGGCAGCGTCTCCGGGGCGGCGAGCGAAATGCCAATGCGCGTGCAGTTCAAGGCGTGGGTGAAGCATATGACAGCCGAGGCCGCCTGATGCTGCCCTACGAAACCATGCGTGAGATCGAATTGTTCGTTCTCAAAGAGGCGCGCTTGCTGGATGAGGGCGAGTTCGAGGCCTGGCTCGATCTCTATGCGCCGCAGGGCATCTACTGGATGCCTAGCAAGCCGGGCCAGACCGATCCGCTGAATGTCGCGTCGATCATCTACGAGGATCACGCGATCCTGGCGATCCGCGTGCAACGCCTCCTGGAAGCCAGCGCCCTTGTGCTCACACCGATGCCGCGAACCGTGCATCTGGTGAGCAATATCGAAGTGTTGAGCGGCGAGGCGTCATCGCGGGAATTCGAGGTCGGCGCAGCCTTTCTCTGCACCGAGATTCAGGGGGAGCGACAGCGCATTTACACCGGCCGGCAGGTTCACCATATTGTGCGCGAGGGCGACACGTTTCGCATCCGCCGCAAACGCGTTGCCTTGATGAATTGCGATGGCGTCCATGCGCCGATGACCATACCGATCTAGGGGCAATCCGATCCGGGTCCGCCCGATCCGAATCGTCACAGCTTTCGACGGATAGAGCCTTGGTTCAGGTCAAGAAAGAAACCGTACGCAACGCCATCCTCGACGCGGCACGCGATCTGTTCTCGGAGAGCGGATACCATCGTACGACGCTGCTCGACATCGCCCAGCGCGCGGGAACCGGGGTCAGCAGCCTGTACTCGTATTTTCCCTCGAAGCTGCATCTGCTCTACGCGGTCGTGGAGCCCTGGCAGAAGGAATGCATGTGGCGGCTCGAAGCCGGTGTGCGGAAAATCGAAGAGCCGCGTGAGAAACTGCGCACCATTCTTCTCGGGGTGTGGCGCGACATTCCGATGGACAATATCGGCCTCGCCAACAGCTTGATGGAAGCTCTGGCCTCCGCGGACCCGGGCGAGAAGAAACCGTCACCGCTTCTCGTCTGGACCGAGCAGAGATTACGGATGATGCTGGAAAGCGCGGCGCCGGCGCAGACCGTGCGTCCACTCGATTACGACCTGCTCTCGCATCTGTTTCTGATGGCCTATGACGGCTTTGTCATCAATCGCAGGCTCAATGATCTGCGCGATATCGAACGGCTGGTCGACACGGTCTGTGAGATGATGTTGCCAGCCCAGACGGACAGCGCACCTGAAACCGGCGCGAGACCGATGGCGACGAGAACCCCTCGGGCGAAGCGAAAGCGCTCGGATCGACAAGACGCCTGACCTCCGTCAGGTCCAGGCGCTTCAGTCCCATCTAATCTCCGTACGGTCAGGCCGGCGGATGCGTCCGCGCCCAATGTTCGGCGATGTCGACACCGCGGCAGAACCATACGCGGTCATGCTTGCGGACATGTTCGAGGAACCGTGCAAGGCCAGGAGCGCGGCCTGGCCGGCCGATCAGGCGGTCGTGCAGCCCAATGGACATCAGGCCCGGCCGGTCCTCGCCCTCCTCGTACATCGTGTCGAAACAGTCGATCATATAGGTGGCAAAGTCGTCGGCGGTGCTGAAGCCGCTGTTGAGATTGAAGCGGTTGTCGTTGGTCTCGTAGGAATACGGAATGACGAGATGGTTGCGGCCCGACACCGTGACCCAGTAGGGCAGCTCGTCGTTCAGCGCATCGCGGTCGTAAAGGAAGCCGCCCTCCTCGACGATCAGCCTGCGCGTATTGGGTCCCGGCCGGCCGGTCATCCATCCAACGGGGCGGCTGCCGAATAGCCGTTCGCATCCGGCAATGGCTTTGCGCATATGCTCTCGTTCGACGTCTTCCGGAACGAGGTGATAGTCGATCCAGCGATAGCCGTGACTGACGATCTCATGTCCGAGTTCGACGAAGGCGTGAGCAGCTTCGGGGTTGCGCTCCAGCGCCGTCACCACGCCGAGGATGCTGGCTTTCACATCGTAGCGCGACAGAATCCGCAACACCCGCCAGACGCCGACACGGCTGCCATATTCGAACACGGATTCGGTGAGCGGCGCGCGCAAGCCCGGATAGGCCGGCGCACCGATATCGTTCAACATCGCTTCGGACTCAGTATCGCCGTCGGCGACGCTGCTCTCGCCGCCTCCTTCATAATTGAGATTGATGTTGACGGCGATACGCGCCCTTCCCGGCCATTTCGGATCGGGTGGCGTCCGGCCATAGCCACGAAAATCCCGGGTTATGCTGGTGTCTGTCATGGCATCCGATGATTCGTTCAGGTCGATGGAGCGGCGCGCAACGGCGCTGGAAGACAATCGCAATCAGCCGCGAGCGGCGGCGCGCGACCGAATGGCCGCGTCCGGCTGTATCAACGGCGCAGTGAGAGCATCGTACAGATAGAACCAGTCGGTGTCGGTCGGGCCGCGCATCCAGCTGTTCTCGATCGAGATGCGTTGAACCTCGCCGACGCGATCGATCCGCGTCGTCTCGTAGCAGGCAAATGCCGATGCCGGATCGTCGAACTGGCTGAGACAGCGGCTGAGGATCGCCCCATCCTCGATCGCCATCGCCCCGCCCGCGGCCATATAGGGACGAACCGGATGACAGGCGTCGCCCAACAGCACGATTCGGCCGCCGCTCCAGGTGTCGTTGCGCTCCCGGTCGAAGATCGGCCAGACCGAAACATCGGTCGCGACATCGATCACCCGCTGCAGGTCGGGATGAAAACCGGCAAAGGCCTGCGCCAGTTCTTCGCGCGAGCTCGGCAACGACGCGGCATCGGACTCCCAGGCCTGCTGCGGCGTGACACCGATGACAGACACTTCGTCGCGCCGGTGCGTCAGGTAATAAACCAGCAGGTGCCGGTCCTTGCCCCACCATTTGGTGCAATCGGGGATGGACATCCCGCCGAGGCGCTCGGTCGGGAATATCGCACGCAGCGCGACCGAGCCGACGAAGCGCGGCGGCGCGGCGCCCAGAAGACAGGAACGCACCACGGAATTGATGCCATCGGCGCCGATCACAATATCCGCATCGACCGTCACGCCATTGTCGAAGGTCAGCCGCATCGCGTCCGCCGTCTCGTCCAGGCCGGTAAGCCGATGGTTGAAGGCGATCGAATTCGGCGCCAGTCCCTTTTCCATGACGGCGTGCAGATCGCCCCGATGGATATTGAGATAGGCGCCACCAAACCGGCGCTCGCTTTCGGCGTCGAAGTGAATTTCATACATCGTATCGCCGGTGTCCCAGGCGCGGCTGATATACGAGTTCGCCTTGATTCCATGTGCGAGCAGTAGCGGCTCGATGTCGAGCCGACGCAGCACCTTCATCACATTGGCGCTCATGATGATTCCGGCGCCGATGCGCGAGAAAGTCGGCGCCTGCTCGTAGACCGTAACGTCAAATCCAGCCCGTTGCAGGAATCCGGCCGCCGCCATGCCACCCAGTCCTGCGCCGACCACGGCAATACGCGTGTCCCGTTTCAACCCGTCACCCTTCTCCCCACGGCCATTTTCTACACCATCCATCGGCGGGCAACCGCCGCCTGCGATATCCTGGCGCCTGCTCAATTGCGATGCCGTGTGACGCAACTTGCGGCGGATTGCGAACCAGAATGCGCTTGCTCCCACATCCGGGCGCCAGCATAATTCTGGTATACAAAATTTGGAGCCGCGTAAATATGCCGAAACCTGAACTGGAGTTCTTCGCTGTCGACAGTCTCCCGTGGGTTCCAATCGCTGGTGGCCCGCTCGGTCATTACGAAAAGATCCTGACCCAGGATCCCGACAAGATGTTCGTCACCCGTATGCTCAAGGTTGACCCCGGCTGCTCCAGTAC
>JAEZBA010000669.1 GCA_023430245.1 Pseudomonadota bacterium | reverse complement strand
TCAGATCCCGCTCTTAATATGGTCATGCCCGGCATATGCCGGGCATGATTCGTTCGAGCTGGCGACTCAGGCTTTCTCGCCGGAGTCCGCTTCCGTGCTCTCGCCGCGACTTTCGTCTTCGGCGTCGAGCGCTTCGGGATCGAAGAAGGATTGCGCCGCGACCAATGCCTGCTCGCGCTCGACCTCGGCATCCTCGCGCCGCACCGTCACGTCCTCGCCGCGCTTGATTCGCTCGGCTTCCTCGGGGTTGCGCGCAACGATGATCGCGACGTTGACCTCGACCTCCGGATGCAGCGAAATCTCGACCTTGTGCTGGCCGATCATCTTGATCGGCGCATTGAGCGCGACCTGACTGCGCGCGACCGAGAAGCCGCCTTCAGTGACGAGATCGGCAACGTCGCGTGCCGACACCGAGCCGTAAAGCTGACCGCCTTCGGAAGCCTGACGGATCGCGGTGAAGGTCTGGCCGTCCAGCTTGTCGGCAATCTTCTGGGCTTCGCTGCGGTTTGCCAGATTCTGGGTCTCCAGCTCCTTGCGCATGCCTTCGAAGCGTTCCTTGTTGGCCTTGGTGGCTCGCAGGGCCTTGCCTTTGGGCAACAGGAAATTGCGGGCGAAGCCGTCCTTCACACGTACCGTCTCGCCCATCTGGCCGAGCTTTGCGACGCGTTCGAGCAGGATCACTTCCATGTCAGTCACTCCTTTAAGGGTCTTTTGCAGGGATCTGTCTTGTTAGTCAGATGACGGTCGGGGGCGTACCGCCAGGGGCGGACTTCCGGAAATCGAAGATGGAATCGGCGACGCCGAATACTGCGAGCAGCACGCTGGCGGGCCAGAAAACCATCAGGATCAGGTAGATTGCGGACAGGATGAAAACGCGGTCACCCAGCGAGCGCGTGACGTCGTGCAGAATCGCGAGGCCCATCAGCGCGTAGGCGATGATCAGTGCGCCGGAGACGATGCCGCCGATCATGCCGATCGCGCCCGGCATGAACCAGACAAGCAATGCGATCGCAAATGCGGTGGGCGTGTGTCTCGGAAAACGCAGCGCGGGCAGGTCGGGCCAGGGCCGTTTCAGGCGGCCGGACACCATGGCGACGCGGCCGGCGATGTAGAGATTGAGCGCATAGGCCATGGTGATCATGGCCGCCGAGAGCGGCGGCACGAAGCTCATGATCAATTCGCCGGCGCGCTTGACATCGATCTTGGTGAAATCGGGCGCAGCGTTTCCGTATTCCTTGGCCATGCGATCGAGCGTGAGCTTGAGCGCAGCCTCGAATTGTTGCTCGTCGATACGGACATTCCACATCACGATCGCAACGATCACGGAGGCAACGACGGTACACCAGACGACGAGCCGGCCCGCCGGGTACCATTCCACGCTGCCGTCTTCGTTGCCGCGCGCGAGCAAAGCGAGATAGCCGAGCCACCAGGCCGGAAGTCCCGCGCCAATCAGATAAATCGGAATCCAGAGCGGTTCGCCAAAGGCCAAGGCAAGCGCTACCGCGGCCACAGCCACGGCCACCAGCGCAGTCCAGTGCGACCAGCCAAGTGCCGCAATCATCACCGGCAGCGGCGCGAGCAGCACCAGGAGAAGCGACAGCGGCGAGCGCGAAGCCATGGTCGCCATCAGCAATGCTGACGCCGCACCCGCTCCCAGACCCATCAAGGCTGTCGGTACCATCACGAGCTGTCCCGCTTGTTCAGCGGTTAGAGGCAAGCCACCCGTCGCGAGTTCCGCTTGCCCCAACCATCGGCGCCCGGATCGCTCCGGCCGCCTCGTTTATCGCCTCGCGTCGTTCCCTTGAGCGGGATCGAGCGCCTGTCTTTGTAGTCTTACTTGATCACGTAAGGCAGCAGACCGAGGAAGCGCGCGCGCTTGATCGCCTGGGCGAGTTCGCGCTGCTTCTTGGCCGACACCGCAGTGATGCGGCTCGGCACGATCTTGCCGCGCTCGGAGACGTAACGCTGCAGCAGCTTCACGTCCTTGTAGTCGATCTTCGGTGCGTTGGCGCCGGTGAACGGGCAGGTCTTGCGACGACGGAAGAAGGGGCGGCGTCCACCGCCGGAATTTTGCATCGACATGATTATTGCTCCGTCGCGGCAGATGTTTCGCCAGCGTCACGCGGGCCGCGATCCTCGCGGTCGCGGCGCGGGCCACGGTCGCGATCGCCGAAGCGTCCACCGCCTCCGCCACCGCCGCCGAAGCCGCCACCAAAGCCACCGCCGAAGCCGCGGCCGTCGCGTTCACGATCGTCGCGCTCGACCTTGCGCATCATTGCCGACGGGCCTTCCTCATGCTCGTCGACGCGGATCGTGATGTAGCGCAGCACTTCTTCCGACAGGCGCTCCTGGCGCTCGATCTCGGCGATCGCGGCCGGCGGCGCTTCGAGATTCATCAGCGTGAAATGCGCCTTGCGGTTCTTGTTCATGCGATAGGACAGGGACTTCACGCCCCAGTATTCGGTCTTCGCAACCTTGCCGCCGGCGCCTTCGACGATCGCCTTGAACTGGTTGGTGAGGTCGTCGACCTGCTGGCTGCTCGCGTCCTGACGCGCGAGAAATACATGCTCGTATAACGGCATCCATGCCTTCCTTCTGTTGGCGCTGTCCGGCGCAAAGCCCAAACGAGACTTCGAAAAGGTGCGGGACCTTGAGAGGACGACCTTCGGAAAGCTCGATGCTCTGGTTGGCGGGGACACGGGACGACGGACCGACTGGTCC
>JAEZBA010000672.1 GCA_023430245.1 Pseudomonadota bacterium | reverse complement strand
GATTTACGGCTATCCGCGGCCGACCTGGAAGCTGGGCTCGCTCGATGGCTCGATCACCAAATGTGAGGACGTGAAGGGCAAGGCCGTGGGCGTCGACAGCCTCGGCGGCGCGCGTTCGATCGCGCTGAACCAGATGCTGCGCTCCTGCAACCTCAGCGCGGCCGACACCAACCAGGTTGCGCTCAGCGCCAATGTCGGTGCAGCGATGGTCTCGGGCCAGATCCCGCTCGGTGTGCTGCATGTCGACGAACTCCCGGCGATCGAGCGCGAGGCGAAGAAGAAGGTCGGCATTGTTATCGACATCAACCAGACCCAGCCGGTGAACCACTATCTCGCGCTCACCGCGACGAAGAAAAGCATCGCCGAGAACCGCGACACATTGGTCAAGGTGATCGCGGCCTATATCGAAGCCGAGCGGTTCCTCCGTGACCCCAAAAATGTCGATGCCGCGGCCAAGGCCGCCGCTCCCACCGGCCGCAGCATGGAGGACGCCAAGGCTGCGATCCCGGATTATGTGAAAATCGGATTCTGGCCGCAGGACAATGCGGGTCTCGCGAAGGAAAATCTCGAGGCGATCATCGGGGCGCAGAAGCGCGCCGGCAACATCAAGGGAACGCCAACGACCGTCGAGCGCCTCGCTGACACCTCGCTCTACGACGAGGCTGTCAAGCTCGCGAAGTAAGCAGCATTGCAGCCGCCGGGAGTAAGCCCGGCGGCTGTTTTCATTGGATTGCGCATGTTCTCCAAGCCGGATACCTGGTATCGCCTCGCCACCTATGCGGTCTCGCTCGCGGCCGGCGCTGCAATCTGGCAATTTGCAGCGAGCCAGACACGGCCCTCGTTCCTGTCGAGCTTCACCGCCACGGTCGCGCGCATCTATGAATTCGCGCTTTCGGATGTGCTGTGGACCGCGCTTTCAAGCTCGATGCTCGTCTATTTCGCGGGCCTTGCTGCAGCGATCGTGTTCGGCATCGGCTTCGGGCTCCTGCTCGCGCGCGTGAGACTTCTGCGTGTCGGGCTCGAGAGCTACATCATGGTGCTTTATGCCACGCCGATGGTCGCGCTAATCCCCTTCATCATGTCGATGATGGGATTCGGTTTTGCGCCCAAGGTGCTCGTGGTGTTCTTGTTCGCGCTGTTCCCGATCCTCTACAACACGATCGAGGGTGCGCGCAGTCTGAAACCTGAACTGCTCGAGGTCGCTCATTCCTTCCGCTCCGACGAATGGGGCGTGTGGCGCGACGTGCTGCTTCCCTATACGCTTCCCTATGCGATGACCGGCGTGCGGCAGGGCATAGGCCGCGGCCTCGTCGGCCTCGTTGCCGGTGAGTTCTTCCTGTCCGGTACTGGCATCGGCCTCCTCATCATGCAGAGCGAGCGCGACTTCGACGTGCCGGGCCTCTACGGCTCGATCCTGATCGTCACAATCCTGGGCGTTGTGCTGATGGGTATCGGCCGGATTCTGGAGAACCACTTCGCCGCCTGGCGGGGACTGAACCGATGAGCGCGCCGGACCTCTCTCTCGTTTCCCCCCGCGCTGCGGGCTGGCGTGCGTGGATCAGCCCCGAGGCTGCAGCCCGTATTGCTGCGGGCTTTGCGATCCTGCTTGTCTGGGAGATGGCCGTCCGGCTCTGGGCGCCAGCCTTCGTCGCGCGGCCTTCGAGCATCGCCGCCGTATTCCCGACCGTGATTGTCGATCCGGTGCTCTGGCAGGCGGCAGGCGCCACCCTCGGAGCAGTGGTGCAGGGGCTCGCCATCGCCATCGTCCTTGGTACGGCGATCGGCGTCGCTATCGGACGCTTGCCGGTCGTCGACCGCTTCCTGCAGATTTACGTCAGTGGCCTGTTCGCCATGCCGATGGTGGCGATACTGCCTCTGCTCACGCTCTATTTCGGCTATACCGGCGACGCACGTCTCGCCACTGTCGTCTTTGCCGCGGTCTTTGCGATCATCATCAACGTCTCGGACGGCGCCAAGGCAGTTCCGCCAGAATATATCGAGGTGTCGCGCTCATTTCGAGGCTCCGGTTGGTCTCGTCTGTTCGATGTCGTGCTGCCGTCGTCCGTGCCTTATCTGCTCGCCGGACTGAAACTCGCCGCCGGCCGCGCGCTGATCGCGGCGGTGATCGCGGAGTTCTATGCGGCAATCCCCGGCCTCGGCTTCTATATTCTCTTCAATACCCGCACCTTCAAGCACAGCGAAGCGTTCGTTGCGGTCGCAATGCTTGCGCTCGTCGGCGTGCTGTTCGAACTGCTGCTCACCAGAGGTACGAAAAAGCTCCTGCCCTGGTATCGCCGCGACGAAGCGCGCGACTGAGCCAGCGGAGCTGAAGGGGAGCGAAATCCGTGCTCGATCCGGTTTCCGTCGAGGCGGCACAAGGCCGAAGGCGTCGTCATCGCGAACGGACGCGCTTAGGGAACGGACGCGGTCAGTGGCTGGCTCTCATGAAAGCGCCGAAGAACCGCGCAAGGTCGTCGAAGGCGTCGAGCGGCAGGATAGCCGCGACATACTGATCCGGCCGGGTGACAATCATGCATCCGCGATCACGGTCGATGCCGCGCATGTCGAAGATGTCCCGACCGGACCGGAGGTCGGGGCAATACATCTTCTCGTAGTCCTGAAGTCCGTAGCGTCCCTTGTGCGGCAACAGCAGGGCGGGCATGGCGCCAATATCGAGATCGCGATGCGCCTGCTGGAAGATGGCGCGCAGATCGATGACCGAGTCGACGTCTTGTCCGTTGAGCGTGTAGGTGCGGATCGGCGAGTTGGGCGCTTCCGCAAGGAAGGTGCACAGCGCTGCGATCCGCGATGCCGGCGCTGCCGGGCTGCCGCGATCGCAGAAGGCATAGATGCGCCAGCGGCCGTCGGCCTTTGCAACATGACCCAGGCCGATCGCCTTGGCGTCGCCCAGACGGATGACAGGCGCCGAATGAAAGCGCATGCCGATGGTGAGTCCGGTGGCGAGAGCCTGATGCGTCGCGGCGCCGGTGAGGTCGGATTGTGTGTATTTCGTCGCGGTGCCGGCGGTGTAGCGGCCATGCTTGACGAAATAGTTTTGTATTTCCGCCGGGTCGACGCCGTCTCCGTCGGAGTCATCCGATTTCAGCGGCGCACTGATCATCTTGGCCCATTCGCGATCGTAGTCGATCAACTCCTTGGCGATGGCCTGTCGCTCCGCGGAATAGCTGTGCAGGAGTGTCGGCGCGCATTGTCCGCGCAAGACCGCCGCGAGCTTCCATCCGAGATTAAAGGCATCCTGCATCGAGACGTTCATGCCCTGGCCGGATTTCGGGCTGTGGGTATGGCAGGCGTCGCCTGCGATGAACACGCGCGGGGTGCGCGATGCAACCTGCTCCGCGGGGACGTCGTCGAACTTGTCACAAAGCCGCTGTCCGATCTCGTAAACCGACCACCACGCGACTTCCTTTACTTCAAATGAATAGGGACTGAGGATGCGTTGCGTCGCGGCGATCAGGTGATCGACAGTGATGTTGCGGTTCGAGACCCTCTCGTGTTTCCGCAACTCGTCGAGTTCCACATAGATGCGGACCATGTAGCCGCCCTCGCGCGGTATCAGGACGATGTTGCCTTCGCTGGCGGACTGGATCAGTGCCTTCAGGCGGATATCGGGAAAGTCGGTGACGGCGAGGACATCCATCACGCCCCAGGCCTGATTGGCCGAGTCGCCCTTGAGTTCCAGTCCCAGCGATTGACGCACCGCGCTGCGTGCTCCGTCGCAACCGACTACATAGCGCGCCCTGACCTTTTCGACCTGGCCTTGGTGATCCGGATCGACCCGCTCGAGCGAAACGGTAACCGGATGGCTCGGCGCGTTTGCAGTCGAGACCGCCGGGTCAATCTCAACGCCGGTCAGCCGTCGCGAATAATCCGGCTCCAGCCGGTTCGGCGAATTGCGCATGACGGTCAGATAGAAATCATGGACCCGCGCCTGATTGAGGATCATGTGGGGAAATTCGGACAGGCCCTCTTCG
>JAEZBA010000644.1 GCA_023430245.1 Pseudomonadota bacterium | reverse complement strand
GACAAGCGCTGGCGACGCCGCACGGTCGGCGTAATCACCGGCGCCACCGCCGACACCGCCCAGCCCCTGCTCGCCTCCACCTTCTATCTCCAGCGCGCGCTCGGTCCATTTGCAGACATTCGTATGGGCGAGCGCGTCTCGCCCTCGGACATGGTGGTGCGGTTCATCGACCAGAATGTACCGATGCTGATCCTCGCCGATGTCGGTAACGTGGTCGGCGCTGCCCGCGAACGCCTCGCCAAATGGGTCGAGGATGGCGGCGTGCTGGTGCGGTTCGCCGGGCCGCGGCTTGCGGCATCGGACGACGATCTGGTGCCGGTGCGACTGCGCCGCGGCGGCCGCACGCTCGGCGGTTCGCTGTCATGGGAGAAGCCGCAGCCGCTGGCCGCGTTCTCGCGCGAAAGCCCCTTCGGCGGCATGCCGGTGCCGGGCGACGTGACGGTCAACCGTCAGGTGCTGGCGGAACCCGATTCCGGTCTCGCGGAGCGCAGCTGGGCGACGCTCGCCGACGGCACGCCGCTGGTGACCGGGACGCGTCGCGGCAAGGGCATGGTGATCCTGTTTCATGTGACCGCCGACACCCGCTGGTCCGATTTGCCATTGTCGGGCTCTTTCGTCGAAATGCTGAAGCGCCTGGTCGCGCTTGCGGGATCGACCGCAACGGCCGAACAGGCCAGCGCCGAGCGTGACCGCGAAGCACTGGCGCCCGCGCGGACTCTCGACGGCTTTGGCGTTCTCAGCGCCCCGCCCGGCAGCGCCAAACCGGTGCCGGCCAATTACACCAACCGCGCTACATCCGATCACCCGCCCGGCTTTTACGGGCCACCGGAAGGTCTGCTCGCCGTGAACACCCTCACCGCAACCGACAAGCCGGACGTAATCGACATCTCGCCGCTGAACGCCCGGCGCGACATCTTCCGCCTGAGCGAGCCGCTTGATCTGCGCGGCCCGATCTTCCTGGCGGGACTGGCGCTGCTGCTGCTCGACGCGTGGATCGTGTTCTGGCTCGCGGGTGGATTGAGCCGGCTGACACGGACGCGGCGGCGCGCGGCCGCGACCGGGATCGCACTGGCCTTCGCAGTCGCGGGCCTCGGCTTTGGTGATGCGGCGCAGGCGCAGACAGTGGTCCAGCAGCAGCGCACAGCGGCTGCCACCGCCGCCACCAACGCCTCCGACGACTTCGCGATGAAGGCCGCGAACGAAACCAAGCTCGCCTATGTGATCACCGGCGACGCCGAGACCGACGCCATCAGCAAGGCGGGACTGAGCGGACTGACGATCTTCCTCGCGCAGCGCACCGCGCTCGAGGGCGGCGAGCCGATCGGACTCGACATTGCCCGCGACGAGTTGAACTTCTTCCCGCTGATCTACTGGCCGATCGTGCCGGGTGCGGCAAAGCCGTCACCGGAGGCGCTGGCGCGGATCGACGCTTACATGAAACAGGGCGGCACGGTGCTGTTCGACACCCGCGACGCGATCATGGCGCCGCCCGGCCCTGGTGGCGAGGCACGCACGCCCGGCATGCTGGCGCTGCGCGATATCCTGTCGTCGCTCGATATTCCGGAACTCGAACCGGTGTCGAAGGACCACGTGCTGACCAAGACGTTTTTCCTGCTGCGCGATTTTGCCGGCCGCTTCAACACCGGCCAGCTCTGGGTGGAGGCACTGCCGGCACAGGACGACCTTGACGACGACGAGACCAGGCGTCCGGCGCGCCCCGGCGCCGGCGTCTCGTCGCTGCTGATTACGTCCAACGATCTGGCCGGCGCGTGGGCGATGCGGCCCGACGGCCAGCAGATGCTGCCAATGGTCTCGACCGAGCCGCGCCAGCGCGAAATGGCCTACCGCGCCGGTGTCAACATCGTGATGTACACCCTCACCGGCAACTACAAGGCCGATCAGGTGCATATCCCGGCCCTGCTGGAGCGGCTGGGACAATGAATTTCGGTATCTCCTTCGCGCCGCTGGTTCCTGCCTACGTGCTGTGGGCGGCGGCGGCTGTTGCCGTGATCATGTCGGCGCTGTTGCTCTACATCGGCAGCCGCGGTGCGCTGCTGCGTGCCACGGCGATGGCCTTCCTGATTTTCGCGCTCGCCAATCCGTCCTTCACGCGCGAGGACCGCGAACCGATTCCCTCGGTCGTCGCGGTCGTGATCGACAAGAGCCCGAGCCAGAGTTTCGGCAACCGGGCGAAACAGACCGACGAGGCACGAGCGGCGCTGATCGAGCGCCTCGCCCGCATTCCCAATCTCGACGTGCGCGTGGTGGATGCCGGAGCGGCCGACGGCGAGACCGACGGTACCCGTCTGTTCAGCGCGCTCGGCGCGGCGCTGTCGGACGTGCCGCCGGACCGAGTCGCAGGCGCCTTTGTGATCACCGACGGACGCGTGCATGACGTGCCGCCGGACGCCTCGCAACTCGGCTTTTCCGCGCCGCTGCATGCGCTGATCACCGGCGAAGCCAATGAACGCGACCGTCGGGTTGTGCTGACCACCGCACCGCGTTTCGGCATCGTCGGCCAGTCGCAGACCGTCGTGTTCCGCGTACAGGATGAGGGCGTCGGGCCCTCGACCGCACGCGTCACCATCCGCCGCGACGGCGAGCAGATCGAAACCCGCAACGTCACCACCAACACCGCGGTTCGCGTCCAGATCCATATCCCGCATGCGGGTCCGAACATCGTCGAGATCGAGGCGTCGCCGCTGGAGAACGAACTGACGCCGGTCAACAATCGCGCCGTGGTGTCGATCGACGGCGTTCGCGACAAGCTGCGCGTGCTTCTCGTCTCCGGCGAGCCGCATGCCGGCGAACGCACCTGGCGCAACCTCCTGAAGTCGGATGCCGCGGTCGACCTCGTTCACTTCACCATCCTGCGTCCGCCGGAAAAACAGGACGGCACGCCGATCAACGAATTGTCGCTGATTGCCTTTCCGACCCGCGAGCTATTCCAGCAGAAGATCGGCGAATTTCACCTGATCATCTTCGATCGCTATGCGCGCCAGGGCGTGCTGCCGATCGTCTATTTCGACAACATCGCGCGCTATGTGCGCCAGGGCGGCGCGGTGCTGATCGCGGCCGGCCCCGATTACGCAAGCCCGACATCGCTGTGGCGCACGCCGCTCGACGTGGTTCTGCCGGCCGAGCCGAGCGGCAAGATGATCGAGACGCCGTACCACGCGCGGCTGAGCGATCTCGGCAAACGCCATCCGGTGACCCGTGCGCTCGAGGGTGGCGCCAACGAGCCGCCGCACTGGAGCCGCTGGTTCCGCCTGGTTGACGCCAAGGTCGGCCAGGGCTCTTCGGTCATGGAAGGGCCGGACGGTAAGCCGCTGCTGGTGCTGTCACGCGAAGGCGAAGGCCGCGTCGCCCTGCTGCTGTCCGATCACATCTGGCGCTGGGCGCGTGGCTTCGAAGGCGGCGGCCCGCATCTCGACCTGTTGCGGCGCCTGTCGCACTGGCTGATGAAGCAGCCCGATCTGGAAGAGGAAGCGCTGCGTGTCGCGGCGCGCGGACGCGACCTGTCGATCGATCGGCAGACCATGGCCGAAAC
>JAEZBA010000588.1 GCA_023430245.1 Pseudomonadota bacterium | reverse complement strand
GACGGAGGAGGATGCGCTGGTCGCCCGCACGCTGCTGATCCATGCCTTTCGCCGCGTGGTGCTCCGCGATCCCGGCTTGCCCGCGGATCTGCTGCCTCCCGACTGGCAGGGCAATGCTGCGCGCGCGCTGGCGGGGCGCATCTATGCCCGGGTCGTCGGGCCGTCCGAGCGATTTCTGGACCGTCGCGGCAAGACTGAAGAGGGCGCCCTGCCGCCGCCGGAACCCGCGTTTCACCGGCGTTTTCTCGCCTGATGCGGTCGCCAGGCTTAAATATTACGGAAATTGTTGACGTTCTGATTTTTCGTAATATTATAAGCCTTCTCAAGACCAAGGATCGGGCGTAACCCGGCGACAGGCGAAGCGGAGAGACGCTCATGTACACGCAATCGCTCAACACCCGTGAAGCGCATGCGGCGGAGGATCCCGTCCGCGAAGCGCGTTTTCAGGCGCGGGTCGATGCCGAGGAGAAGATCGAGCCGAACGACTGGATGCCGGAGGGCTATCGCAAGACGCTGGTCCGGCAGATTGCGCAACACGCGCATTCCGAAATTGTCGGCATGCATCCTGAAGGCAACTGGATCACCCGCGCGCCGTCGCTCAAGCGCAAGGCGGCGCTGCTCGCCAAGGTGCAGGACGAGGGCGGCCACGGCGCCTATCTCTACGCGGCCGCCGAAACGCTCGGCGTGTCGCGCGAGGAACTGGTCGCGCAACTGCTCGCCGGCAAGCAGAAATATTCGTCGATCTTCAATTACCCGACGCTCTCCTGGGCCGACATCGGCATCATCGGCTGGCTGGTCGATGGCGCCGCGATCATGAACCAGATTCCGCTGTGCCGCTGCTCGTATGGGCCATATGCGCGGGCGATGATCCGCATCTGCAAGGAAGAAAGCTTCCATCAACGGCAGGGCTACGAGATCATGGTTGCGCTGTGTCGCGACGGCACGCCGGAGCAGAAGGCGATGGCGCAGGAAGCACTGAACCGCTGGTGGTGGCCGGTGCTGATGATGTTCGGTCCGTCGGACAAGGACTCACAGCACACCGACAAGTCGATGCGCTGGAAGATCAAGCGCTTCACCAATGACGAGCTGCGGCAGAAGTTCGTCGATGCCACGGTGCCGCAGGGCCATTATCTCGGGCTTGTGTTCCCGGACAAGGATCTGAAGTTCAACGAGACTACCGGCCACTGGGACTATGGCGAGCCGGACTGGTCGGAATTCAAGCGTGTGATTCAGGGCGACGGTCCTTGCAATCGTCAGCGCATGAAGCAGCGTCAGGAGGCGACCGACAACGGCGCCTGGGTGCGCGAGGCCGCGATGGCCTATGCGCAGAAGCGCAAGGCGCGCAAGGAAGCCGCAATGAAGGTGGCGGCGGAGTAATTCCAAACTGTCGTCGCCCGCGCAGGCGTACGACCCAGCTTCATCCGCACTGGATGCCCCGCCTCTGCGGCGCATGACAGAAAACAGGTGAAACCAATGACCGAACAAAACATCCCGCTCTGGGAAGTCTTCATCCGGAGCCGCACCGGGCTTGCACATCGCCATGTCGGTTCGGTGCATGCAGTCGATGCCGAAATGGCGCTGCAGAACGCGCGCGACGTCTACACGCGGCGCGGCGAGGGACTGTCGATCTGGGTGGTGCCGTCGCAAGCGATCACCGCCAGCGATCCGGCCGACAAGGACTCGCTGTTCGAGCCGACGGCATCGAAAGTCTACCGGCATCCGACCTTCTACGAGGTGCCGGATGAAGTCGGGCATATGTGATTTGCGTCATCCTGAGGAGGCCGTGAAGCGGCCCTCGAAGGATGACCGGCCACTGATCGGGCCGTCGCCCTTCGAGGCTCGTTGCGCTCGCGCCTCAGGGTGACGGATCAAAGGGATGGTACATGACCGAAACACCGCTCTTTGCCTACACGCTGCGTCTCGCCGACAACGCGCTGATCCTTGGCCATCGCGTGTCGGAATGGGTCGGTCATGCGCCGGTGCTGGAGGAAGACCTCGCGCTGGGCAATCTGGCGCTCGACCTGATCGGGCAGGCGCGTTCGTTCTATACCTATGCCGGCGAGGTCGAAGGCAAAGGCCGCGACGAGGATGCGCTCGCTTATCTGCGGGATGCCGCGGACTGGCGCAACGTGCTGCTGGTCGAGCAGCCGAACGGCGATTTCGCCCAGACCATCGTGCGGCATCTGCTCTATTCGGCCTTCGCACATCCCTATTTCGAGGAATTGTCGCGCTCGAAAGACGAGACACTGGCGGCCATCGCCGCCAAGGCGGTGAAGGAGATGGGCTATCACGTCCGCCATACCGGTGAATGGACCATCCGGCTCGGCGACGGCACCGACGAGAGCCATCGCCGCACCCAAATTGCGCTGGACGAGCTCTGGCCCTTCACCGGCGAATTGTTCGAGACCGACCAGATCGAACGCGCGCTGATCGAGACCGGCATCGCGGTCGACCCGGCGAGCGTCCGCGCACGCTGGTCGAGCACGCTCGATCACGTGTTCGAGGAAGCCGCGCTGACGCGCCCACGCGACGGCTATATGCAGAGCGGTGGCCGCAGCGGACGGCACTCCGAGCATCTCGGCTTTATACTGACCGAGTTGCAGTTTCTGCAGCGCACTTATCCGGGGG
>JAEZBA010000541.1 GCA_023430245.1 Pseudomonadota bacterium | reverse complement strand
GGCCGACCGCGATGCGAAGGGCGTTTCGAAGTTCGGTTCCGACACGCCGATGAAACGGCCGGCGCAACCAGAAGAGATCGCGCCGGCTTTTGTGTTTCTCGCCGCGCCGAGCTGTTCGAGCTACATCACCGGCGAAATCCTGCCGATCATCGGCGGCTATTCTGGCGGATAGCGCAAGATTTGGGTGACGCCTTCTCCGTTGTCATACCCTCGAAGGCAAGGCGGGGCATCCAGTAACATGTCGCGGCGCTCGTGGTGACTGGATCGCCCGCCTTCGCGGGCGATGACAAGAGAGTATGCGGCACGCTTCACCGCTTCGCTTCGATCACCAGATTGAACGGGGTCTGCATCGCAGTCCGCACCTGACCGAAGCCGGACTGATGCAGGATGTTCGTCAGCTGCTTCGGTCCGGCCTGTGCGCCCAGCACATGCGTGCCGTTTTCCGAGATCGCATGCGCGCAGCACATCGTGGTCGATGCGGCGTAATACAGCCGCCCGACCGGATTGATATTCTCCTCCACCTTATCGCTTGCGAACGGTTCGATCAGCATCACGGTGCCGTCCTTGGAGAGAGACGCGGCCGCGTGGCGCATGGCATCGGCGGGGCGGCCCATGTCGTGCAGGGAGTCGAAGAAGCAGATCAGTTCGTAGCCGTTTGCTGGATACGCATCGGCTTTCGCGATCTCGAAGCTGACGCGCTCGGTGACACCGGCGTCCTGCGCGACCTTGTTTGCGATCGCGATTGAGCCGGCATGCGCGTCGAAGCCGAAGAACCGGCTTTTCGGAAACGCCTTCGCCATCAGCACGGTCGAATGGCCATGGCCGCAGCCGACATCGGCCACCGAGATGCCGGCTTTGAGCCTGTCGACTACGCCGTCCAGCGCCGGCAACCACTCCTGCACCAGGCTCGCGCTATAGGCATTGCGGAAGAACGCAGCCGACCCGCAGAACAGCCGGCCGTCATGCTCGCCCCAGCTCACGCCGCGGCCGGTCTTCATTGCGTTGAGCGATTTGTCCTCGTCGGCCCACATCGAGGCGACGCATTGCCAGGCGTTCGGCAGATAGACCGGACTCGCGTCATCGGCGAGGATGGCGGCCTGCTCCGGCGACAATTCGTAGGTGCCGGACGCCGCATGATAATCGACATAGCCGCCCGCGACCTGCGCGTTCAGCCATTCGCGCACATAGCGCTCGGCACAGCCGGACCGTTTCGCCACCTCGCGCGAGGACAGGGGGCCCGCGCCTGCCATCGCACGGTACAGGCCGAGCTTGTCGCCGAGGCTGACCATGACGCCGCCATAACCGGCCGAGAGGTCCGCAAACAGCCGTCCAACGAGGTGATCCAGTTTCTGTCGATCGATGTTCATGCCGTGTCCTTTTTCGTCCGTCCGGGCACCCGCTGCACCGGAATTGGCGGATGACGTGCCGGGTGGAGCGCTGCAAAACGAGCGCGGTACCGGCCAGAACCGGTTCATTTGTGCCAATTGCCTATGCTGGCGCGGTATAAGGGGCGGCAATGCCGTCCAACTCCCGCCCGCTGCATGTCAGTCTGGTCGCCGTGCCCGAAGCGGCGATGTCGACCCTGGTCGGCATCTATGACGTGCTGAATGCGTTCGGCCTGCTGGCCAAGACCGATCCGTCGATCCCGGACACGCCGCCCTTCACGGTCGATATCGTCGGCACCCACCCGGGCGAACTCATGCTGGCGAGCGGGCTGCCGCTGCGTGTGGGGCGCGGCGTCGCCGATATCGATGCGACCGATATCGTGCTGGTGCCGTCGGTGGTGCTTGGTCCGAAAGGATGGGAGCAGGGGCGCTACCCCGAACTGGTCGACTTCGCCGCGCGTATGCACAAGCAGGGCGCGTTGCTGTGCTCGGCCTGTTCCGGCATTTTTCTTCTGGCCGAGACCGGCTTGTTCGACGGTCATCGCGCCACCGTTCATTGGGGCTACTCGGGAGAATTCGCGAAGACCTATCCGCGCATCCATTCGGAGCCGGAGCGGGTGCTGGTGGCGGCCGGTGCGCGCGAAAGTTTGATCAGCTCCGGCGCGTCAACGAGCTGGCACGATCTCGTGCTCTATCTCATCGTGCGCCATGTCGGCGCGCCGGCAGCGCAGGCCGCCGCCCGCTTCTTTGCCCTGCAATGGCATCAGGACGGGCTTGCGCCCTATATCGTGTTCGAAGGCCGCAAGGATCATGGCGATGCCGTCATCGCCGATGCACAGGCCTGGCTCGCGGACCACTTTTCCGTTGCGGCGCCGGTCGAGGAGATGGTGCGCCGCTCGGGGCTTGCGGAGCGCACCTTCAAGCGGCGGTTTACCGACATGACCGGATTACCGCCGATCGACTATGTGCAGCGGCTGCGGGTCGAGGACGCCAAGCGCAGGCTGGAGCGGACCGATGCGCCGGTCGAGGAGATCGGCTGGCGCGTCGGCTACGAGGACGCTGCGTTTTTCCGGCGGCTGTTCAAGCGACTCACCGGGTTGTCGCCCGGCGCCTATCGCAAGCGATTCCAGGTTCCGGCATTCGCGCGCGGCGGCCTGTGACGGCGCAGTGCAGCGCTACACACCCGCCTTCAGCGTCTCGAACAGTGGATTGTCCTGAGTGAACACATAGTCGATCTCCGACACCGAGATCGCCTGTGCGCCCTTCTCGCGCAGGAAATCGGCGAGCGCGAAGATCTGGTCCGGCGGGCAATGCAGCGTCAGCATGCCGGACGATGTCGGGCCGCCGAACGGCGTGACGATGCCGAACCTCTCGCGCGCGAGCGACAGGAGCGCGTCGTCGCAGCCCTTGAACCGGGTTCGCATCTCGCGGAAAGCCTGCGCCCGCGCCTGGCTTGCGAGCCGGTCAAGAATGCGGCGTGCGGTGTCGAGCGTGCCATTCTTCCAGTCGGCGTTGCGCGCGGCCACCAGATTGGCCTGCGAGCGCAGCATCGTGCCGTCCTCGATCACCTTCAGCGCATTGGCGGCGAGCGTGTTGCCGGTGGTGGTGATGTCGACGATCAGTTCGGCGGTGCCGGCGGCGGGTGCGCCTTCGGTGGCGCCGAGACTTTCCACGATCCGGTAGTCGGCAATGCCGTGCTGCGCGAAGAATGCACGGGTGAGGTTCACGTACTTTGTCGCGACCCGCATCTTGCGATTATGCTTCAGCCGGAACGCGGTGGCGACGTCGTCGAGATCGGCCATGCTGCGCACGTCGATCCAGGCCTGCGGCACCGCCGTCACCACATTGGCGTAGCCGAAGCCAAGCCCTTCCAGCAGAATCACGCGCTTGTCCGCGTCCGGGATCATTTCGCGCACCAGGTCTTCGCCGGTCACGCCAAGATGGGCCGCGCCTTGCGCGAGTTGCGCGGTGATTTCCGAAGCCGACAGATAGGCGATCTCAACGCCGTCCATCCCGGCGATGGTGCCGCGATAGTCGCGGGCGCCGCGCGGCTTGACGAGCTTCATGCCGGCGCGCGCGAAGAAGGCTTCCGCATTCTCCTGCAGGCGGCCCTTGGCCGGGACCGCAATGATGAGGGGGGCGCTCATGCCGCACCTCCTGCGAACCGCTCGATCCAGACCGAGAATCCGACCGCCGGAATCGGCGTCTGCGATCCAAGCCTGGTCAGCAGATCGTCGTAGCGGCCGCCCGCGACCAGCGGCTCGTCGCTGCCGACGTCACGCAATTCGAAGACGAAGCCGGTGTAATAATCCATGCCGCGGCCGAAGGCGCAGGAGAAGGCGACGCGGCCGATATCGATCCCCTGTTTCGTCATGCCGGCGTTACGCGCTTCGAACCGGTCGAGTGCGGCATCGAGCGACAGCCCGCCTTCCTTCGCCAGCTTGCGCATCGCCGCTGCGGCGGTATCGGGCGTGCCGCCGATGCCGAGAAAGCGCATCACCAGATCGTGGGTATCGCGCGGCAGCGCGGCGGAGGCGCCGAGCGTCGATTGTTCGAGGAAGCGATCGGCGATTTCGCCGACGGAGCGTCCGCCCACGGCGCTGATGCCGGCGATCGACAACAGATCGGTGACCAGCGCGCGCGCGGCTTTCGGGTCGGAGCCAGCGAGTGCCGCCAGCACGCCCTGATAATCCGCCTTGCCGTTGGGTGCGTGCAGCGTCAGCCGCTCCAGATCCTGCGCCAGCGATGCCTTGCGGTTGAAATCCTTGACCAGCCGCCGCTTCCAGCCCGGCGCAAGATCGAGCGCCGAAACCAGCGCGGTGAACAGCCCGACATCGCCGGTCATGATCGACGGCGCGCTGCGGCCGAAATGCTGGGTGGCGGCAAGCCCGAGCGCCAGCGTTTCGGCATCGGCCGCGGCCTTGTCGGTGCGGCCGAATGATTCGATGCCGGCCTGCAGGAATTCGCCCGGCAGCGCGCCGCGATCGCGAAAGACCGGCCCGAGATAGCAATAGCCCTGCGGCTGCCCGGCCGCGTCCGATCCGAGATAGTCGCGCGACACCGGAATGGTGAAATCCGGCCGCAGGCACAATTCCTCGCCGGCGCGCCCGGCGGTGAGGAACATCCGGGCGCGGATATCC
>JAEZBA010000521.1 GCA_023430245.1 Pseudomonadota bacterium | reverse complement strand
TCACCCGCATGCTCAAGGTGGACCCGGGCTGCGCCAGCACCGAGACCTTCGTGCATGATTTCTGGGAAGAAGTTTACATCCTCGAAGGCGCGCAATGGGATGGCGACATGTATTTCACCAAGGGCATGTATGCCTGCCGCCCGCCTGGCATGAAACACGGTCCGTATCGCACCGAAGAGGGCGTCGTGACCTTCGAAATACGATATATGCGCTGATCCGCTCCGATCGAGCCGGAGCGGCAACTTTGGCATTTGCAGGACCTCGTCGTGTTAACGAAGGACGAGCTGCTTCGCCTCTCCGACAAGTCCCCGATCGACAGCCCGTTTGTGATCAACTAATCGCAGATCGACTTTACCGAGTACGATCGGCGTTCGCGCCCCGCCGCTCCGACCCTGCTCCGACCGTCAGCAATTGCAACCGCATCTTGAGCGCGTTGCGGACATGCTCGCGCGCATGCCGTTCGGCAGCGGCGGCCTTCCCGTCCCGGATCGCGCCGAGAATATCCATATGTTCGCGATGCGCGAGCTCGATGCTGCCCGGCAGAATGAAGGTGGAGTGGCGCAGCAGCCCGAGCGCGTCCACGATCGACTGCAACGATTGCAGCAGATAGGGATTGTGCGCGGCACGATAGATCGCCGCATGCAGTTCGCCGTTGATCGCGACCAGCTTCGCCGGATGCCGGCCCTGCGCCGCCTCCATCATGGCGATTTCGAACATCCGATCGACTTCCGCCCGCTCTGCATGTCTCGCCGCGGACGCCGCCGCAGCCCCCTCCAGCACCTCGCGGACGGAATAGAGTTGGACGAGCTGTTCCGCGTCCAGCTCCGATACCATCACGCCGTTCCAGGGCCCGATCGTCAGCAATCCTTCGGACACGATCCGATGGAAGGCCTCGCGCACCGGCGTGCGGCTGATCCTGAGCCAATCCGCTACCTCGGCCTCGCGAACGTGGTGGCCGGGCTGCAATTTGCCGGCGCGGATCGCGTCGCGCATGACGCGATAGGCATATTCGCCGAGCGACTCTGTTTTCTTCTGGGCCGGGGGCACCGCACCGAATGCCGGACTTGGCGGCTCCGCACGCGTGCGCGAGGTCCGCTTTGTCGTCTTCGATACGCGCTTGGATGGACGATGCGCCACGGATCAGTTCAACGGGATGCCGCACCGGAACGGCGACGGATTCTAATCCGATAATACAACACAATCGGCGGCCGGTGAAACCCTGGTGCGCGCAATTCCGGCGCGCTACCGCCGGCTGCATCAGTTCTTCGGCGCCCACGGCACCACGAGCCGCTCGATCACCACAAGCGCGTAATAAAGAACGATGCTCATGACGGTCAATATGACCAAAGCCCCGAACGCCAGCGGCGTGCGCGATTGCGAGGTCGACACCAGAATGAGGTAGCCGAGCCCACTTTCAGACCCGACAAATTCGCCAATCACCGCGCCGATCACCGCGAAGGTGACCGCGATTTTCAGGCCGACGAAAATGTGCGGAAGCGCGGTCGGGAAGCGGATCTTGACGAAGGTCTGCAGCGTGCTCGCGGACAGCGAGCGGATCAGTTCCATCAGGGAGGCAGGAATGGCAGACAGCCCGGTCGCGGTCGCCACGATGATCGGGAAGAAGCAGACAAGGAACACCACCACGACCTTCGGCAGAATTCCGAACCCGATCCACAGGACCAGCAAGGGTGCGATCGCCACCTTCGGCACGGACTGGAACACCAGAAGGATCGGATAGATCGTATTCTGCAGGATCGGCGAATAGACGATCAGCACCGCCAGCGGCACGCTGATCACGATCGCCAGACCAAACCCGATCAGCGTTTCGTTCAGGGTCGTCAGCGTGTGACCGGCAAGCTCCGCACGCCACTCCCACATCGACTGCGCGATCTCCAGCGGAGCGGGTAGCAACCAGCTTCGTATTTCGAAGTACCAGACCAGCGCTTCCCAGGCGACCAGCAGGAGCACGAAGGTCACCCCCGCTCCGACCACCGCCTTGAGCGACGATTCGGCCTCCAGATCCTCGTCCTGATCGGTGACGGTCGCCATATCTTCGGTGCTCATCGCCGCTCCGAATCGCTGTTGCCGTAGATGACCGCCCTGACCTGATCGGAATAGCCCTTGAACGTATCGGTGAACTCCATCCCCAGCGTGCGCGGCCGTTCGAGCGTGACGTCGACAACCCGGGCGATGCGACCCGGCCGTGGCGACATCGCGACCACCCGGTCGGACAGCAGGATCGCCTCCGGAATATTGTGAGTCACGAACACAACGGTTTTCGCATCGACGGCAAGGATCTTCAGAAGCTCGAAGCCGAGTTCCTCGCGGGTCATCGCATCCAGCGCCGCGAACGGCTCGTCCATCAGCAGCAGCGACGGGTTGTGAATGAGCGCTCGGCAGATCGAGACGCGCTGCTGCATCCCGCCTGACAATTCGCGCGGATAACGGCCCTCGAAGCCCTTGAGACCGACCAGCTCAAGCAGATGCATGGCGCGCTCGCGCGCCTTGCTCCGGTCGAGATGCAGGATCTCCGCGGGCAGCAGCACGTTGTCGAGCACGTTGCGCCATTGCAGCAGCACTGCTTCCTGAAACACGATGCCGACGTCGCGTGCGGGGCCCTTCAGCGGCGCCCCGTTGTAGAGCAGGGTTCCGCGGGAGGGCCGGATCAATCCACCGACCAGCTTCAGAAGCGTGGACTTGCCGCAACCGGACGGACCGACCAAGGCGACGAACTCGTTCTGCTTTATCTTCAGACTGACATTGTCGAGCGCAAAGACCGGTCCGGTCCGCGACTTGTAAGTCTTGTAGAGGTTGTCGATCTCGATCTTGTAGCTCGCATCGGGGATTGCGGACGCGGTGGGACCGCCGCTTTCACGGCGGCCCGCCACAGACGGTTTCTGCAACGTCAGAGCCTCGGTCAAAGGTGCCTACTTGGGCAAGAAACCGGGGGCGTAGACGTCATCGACCGTCACCGGATTTTTCAGCTGATATGCACCGGCGACCACGTCGATTGTCTTCTGAATGCGCGCGGGATCGATCGAGCCGAGCGGCGTCCCCTTCTGCAATGCAAGATCCTTCACTTTCGCGGTCTCCGCTGCAGCGACCTTCGCATTGATCTCCTTGTGACGCTTGCTGAGGATTTCGCCCGCCTCCTGCGGATTGTCGATGGCGTATTGAAGGCCCGCGAGGGTCGCCTTGACGAAGCGGCGGATCACATCGGGGTTGGACTTGATCAGATCGTCCGATGCAATGATGCCGTTGCTGTAATAATCGAGCCCGCCTTTGGAATACTCGATCCCCATAATTTCCTTCGGGGCCGCTGCTCCTGCGAGCAGGGGTTCACCGACGACGAATTGACCGACACCGTCAACCTGGCCATTGGCCAGCATTCCCGGCAAGGCATCCGACGTCGCAATCACCCACTTCACCTTGGATGGATCGATGCCGGCCGCTTTCGCATAGATCGGAAAGATCTTCGGAACCGAGCTGAACGCGGTGTCCGCCAGCGTCTTGCCCTCGAGATCCTTCGGCTGTGCGATCTTGGAATCCTTCAGGACATAGATCGCGTGCGGCGGCAGGCGGTAAATCATCGACACCAGCTTCACCGGGATCTTGTCGTTGGCGCGCGCGAGAATCACCGCGAAAGCGTCCGCAAACCCGATTTGCGCAGTGCCGCTCGCCACCTGCTTGACTGCGGCGGCCGAGCCCTGCGACCGCACAATGTTCACGTCGAGTCCTTCCTTCTCGTAGAAGCCTTTTTCCAGCGCGACGAAGTAATAGGCATGGCGGCCATAGAGACCGAAGTCGGTGGTGAAGGTGATCTTGTCGGCAGCCATTGCGGCACCGGTCGTCGTGATCGCCGCGAGTGTGGCGAACATGATGGATCGCAAACATCTCGCTAGGCAATTCAGTGCGGGCATGGGTGTCTCTCCTTGACAGATCTGGAACAGTGACAACTCAGGAGCGACCCGGCCGATCGCGTAACATTGCTGGTGTTCGGATTTTAGTATACAAAAATTGCGGATCGCAACATGACCACTCGGATATCTTTTCGGCCCGCGACAATGTGCGCGGGCTGACAGCGAGCAGAGTTGTAACGGGGGACATCCGCGTCATGAGGGAAGACGGTAACGCGCCGACGACCGGAGCCGATGCTTTCATCGAAACACTCACGCAACTTGGCATCGATACCGTCTATGCGAATGCGGGAACTGATTTCCCGCCGAACGTCGAAGCGTCGTCGAAGTCGGCGGCTCTGTGCAGGCGCACTCAAGCAATTGCCGTGCCACAAGCAAGTGTCGCAGTTTCGATGGCTACGGTCATCCCCTCGTGGTCGGCAAACCGCAGGTCGTAATGCTGCATGTCAATGTCGGCTCTGCCAACGCGATTTTTTGCTGATGAATGCCTATTGCGAACCCGTTCCGCTGATCGTTGCCGCTGGCCGCACGCCCTATACCGAGAGCGGACATCCTGCCGCACAACAAGTTCATTCACCGGGTGCCGAGATGTTCAACCAGGCAGGCCTCGTGCGCGAAACCGTCAAATGGGATTTCGAGATCGAGATTCCGAAGGCGAACCGAAGGGGCGGGTCTATCGGACGCTACCGCGCGAGATGCTTGCAACCGATACAGAGATGCAGGACGCGGCACCGCTGATGTCGGCGACGCAGCGCGTCAAGGTTGACCCCGCCTGCAATCGCAGAGGCGGCGCGGATTTTCGCGCAGGCGCAACCGCCACCCATCATCACTGCGATTTTGGGTCAGAATCACAGAACGGTGGCGGCGCCCACTTCGCTAACGATGCGCTTGATATCCCAGCGGTCCCGACCTTTCCGAGGCCGATTTGCCTATCCGCCGACCACCTCATGCACATGGGTTATGCACCATCCGATTTGGTCCGCCAGGCGGATGCGATCGCGGTGCTGGAATGCGATGTCTTGTGGTTCCCGATTTCAGCAAATCCGCGGAACGGAGCAGCAGGCTTGGCGAACGTCCTGTGCCGGAAACTCTAATGAAATGAGGTTGCGATGACGACAACCGACGAGCCGACGGACTTCATTCCGGACCGCGAACGTGCGGCGGATGCCGACGTCACCGTTCCGGTGATCGACATATCAGGGTTTTCCGGAGCGGATCGAGCGGCGCGACATCAGGTGGTCGAGCAGGTCAAGGACGCCTGTCAGAGCGTCGGATTCTTCGTGATTACCGGGCACGGTGTCCCGGCCGACATTTTGCGCAGCGCATTTTCGCAGAGCCGGGCCTTTTTCGCGCGCCCGCTGGATGAAAAGATGCGGATCCGACGGCCCGGCCCCGGCATCAGCCGCGGTTACAACGCCGTCGCCGGACAGAGCCTCGGCCTGACCGTGGGACAGAAAGCCCCGCCGGATCTGATGGAAAGTCTCGGCTTCGGACCGTTCGATACCGACGACGACCCATACTGGACTGGCGGCTTCGGACCGGTCCACGGACATCCGAACCTGTTTCCGGACGACATGCCGCAGATGCGCAGGGCTCTCACGGCTTACTGGACCGAGATGGAAAACCTTGCCGAACGGCTATCGCGGATCTTTGCGCTTGCACTCGACCTCGACGAAGACTTTTTCGTCGTCCGCAGCCGCCGCCACGCGACTAACATGCGCGTGAATTATTATCCGGCGCAGCAAAGGGCTCCCGAACCAGGCCAGTTGCGCGCCGGAGCGCATTCGGACTACGGCGCCTTCACGATCTTGCGCGGCGAGAACGCGCCAGGCGGGCTGCAGGTTCTGCGCCGCGGTGGCGACTGGACCGATGTTCCGCAACCGGACGACAGCTTCATTATCAACATCGGCGATCTTCTGATGCGTTGGACGAACGATCGCTGGGTTTCGACCGTACACCGGGTGGTCAATCCGCCCGAAGCCGTGCGCAAGAGCGTCGACCGGATGTCGATTGCGTTCTTCTTCCTGCCCGATCACGACGTGGACGTGCAATGTATCGAAAGCTGTAAGAGCCCGGATAATCCGCCGCGCTATCCAAAGGTAACGGCCGGTGCGCATTGGCGCGGAAAAATTCTTGCGGCCCGCCAGATATCGGAAAAGCCGGCGTGATCAGCTGTCGCACGGACAGCATCAATGCTCAGGCGTCGCTTTGATCCCACGTCGACGTTCGAGGTTAGACGCCCAGAAACCGGTGTCGCAAGTCGTCGTTTCCGATCAACTCCGCGGAATCGCCTGTCCAGACGACCCTGCCCTTTTCCAGGATGTAGTGCCGATGGGCGATCCGACTCAGCGCGCGAATGTTCTTGCCGATCACCAGCACCACCCGCCCGGCATCCTTGATTCGCCGAAGCGCAACCGGGAAATCCACCTAAAATGACCGTCGCACAAGGGGATCGTTACCAGTCGGGTGAGCTGGCGGGATGAATGTCCCGCCAGCCAGATCTGACGTCTCTCGGCAGCCGCACGGCGACTGCCTGAATTTGGCTCACAGCAGGTCGAAGTCAGTGGCCAGCAACTGCGCAGAATTCTCGAAAGTGGCAAGCAGCACGGCCGATTTCTTCCCTGCGCCGTCTGCATCCCACCAGAGCTGGCTGGTGCTCTGGTCGAAC
This sequence comes from Pseudomonadota bacterium, assembly GCA_023430245.1. Lineage (GTDB taxonomy): Bacteria > Pseudomonadota > Alphaproteobacteria > Rhizobiales > Xanthobacteraceae > Pseudorhodoplanes. The sequence goes on along the minus strand of JAEZBA010000521.1, from coordinate 355 downwards.
ACGAACTGGCCATGGCCGGTCGCGTTCGCTTCCACTCCGCTCGCATTGCTGACGAAGTAGTCCGAGGCAAAGTCGTTGAGATCGAGACCGGCGAAGAGTTTGAAGCCACTCTTGGAAATGCCGATCAGATCCTCACCCGAAACGAAGTCGGTGATGATATCGCCGGTCTTGCCGCCGTCCTTTGCCGTGTTGAAAACGAACGTGTCGGAGCCGAGCCCGCCGGTCAGCGTGTCCGAGCCGCGATTGCCGATCAAGGTATCGTCGCCGTCGCCGCCATCGAGGGCATTGTCCTTGTTGTTGCCGACCAGAATGTCATCGAAGGCCGAGCCAAGAAGGTCCTCTATATTCTTGTAGG
>JAEZBA010000515.1 GCA_023430245.1 Pseudomonadota bacterium | reverse complement strand
AATATGCACCGGGCCTTCCGGGAAGATCGCGGCAACCTCGCGCAATTGCTCTGGCGACACCGCGCGCAACGAATGCGGCGAAATGCCGATGGACGCACCAGGCAGCGTCGCAACGATATCGCGCGAGCGCGCCATCAGGGTGACGAAGCGGTCGGTCGGATTGATGAAGCGGATCTGTCCCGCATTCGGCGCGGCGCCGCCGAAGCCGCCATACGTATAAAGTGTCGGCAGCAAGGTCAGGCCGATCCCGGTGAAGGCACTGGCCGCGGCAATGCGCGCCGCCATCTCGCCGATATCGCCATAGGGCCGGCCGGCCGGATCGTGATGCAGGTAATGGAATTCACCGACCGTGGTGAACCCGGCCTCCAGCATTTCCAGATAGGCATAGGCCGCGATCGCCTCGACATCGTCCGGGGTGAGCCGGGCCAGGAACCGGTACATCACCTCCCGCCAGGTCCAGAAGCTGTCGCCCGCGGGGCCCCGCCTCTCGCCGAGACCGGCCATGCCCTTCTGGAACGCATGGCAATGCAGGTTCGGCATCCCCGGCAAGGCGATGCCCGCCACACGTTCCGCACCGTCCGGCGCGCCGCCGGGCGTAACCCGCGTGATCAAGCCGGAATCGTCGACCTCAACGCCGACATCATCCGCCCAGCCGGAAGGAAGAAGGGCTTTTTTGAATTGATATGCGCGCAAAACCGGTCTCGCTCGACATGCTGTATCGGACATCTATATCGTCATTTCGGGCCGCGCGCGAAATGAGCGGCCCCGGATAGGCCACAGGATAACGTATGCGTTTCGACACCATCTGGCGCGACGCCCGGATTGCCACCTTCGCCCCGCAGGCCGCCGGACTTGGCGAAGTGACGGGCGCGGTTGCGGCCAAAGACGGGCGGATCGCCTTTGTCGGACCCGAAAGCGGACTGCCGACCGGCTGGGAGGCGGCAAAGACAGTCAAGCTCGACGGCCGCTGGATCACACCCGGCCTGATCGACTGCCACACCCACATCGTCTATGGCGGCGACCGCGCTCATGAATTCGAATTGCGGCTGAAAGGCGCGAGCTACGAGGAAATCGCCCGTTCCGGCGGCGGCATCGTCTCGACGGTGAAGGCCACGCGCGCAGCGACCGAGGACGAACTGGTGGCCCAATCGCTGAAGCGTCTCGATGCGCTGCTCGCCGAAGGCGTCACCACCATCGAGATCAAGTCCGGCTACGGCCTCGACCTCGTCAGCGAGACCAAGATGCTGCGCGCAGCACGGCGGCTCGGCCGCGAGCGCGATGTCGGCGTGACAACGACCTTTCTCGGCGCGCATGCGATGCCGCCGGAGGCCCAGGGCACCGACAAGGACAAGGACGCCTTCATCGCCAAGGTCTGCGCCATGATCCCGCAGATCAAACAGGCCGGCCTCGCCGACGCCGTGGACGCCTTTTGCGAGGGCATCGCGTTCTCGCCCGAGCAGACCGCCCGCGTGTTCGATGCTGCGAAGGCGAGCAGCCTGCCGGTCAAACTGCATGCCGATCAACTGTCGAACCTGCATGGCGCGGCACTGGCGGCGCGTTACGATGCGCTGTCGGCCGACCATCTGGAATATACCGACGAGACCGGGGTCGCGGCGATGGCGCAGGCCGGGACTGTCGCCGCGCTCCTGCCCGGCGCGTTCTATGTGCTGCGTGAAAAACAGCTTCCGCCGGTGGAGGCGTTCCGCCGCCACAAGGTTCCGATGGCGATTGCGACCGATTGCAACCCCGGCACCTCGCCGATCACCTCGCTGCTGCTGACCATGAACATGGCCTCGACGCTGTTCCGTCTCACCGTGGAGGAAGCCATTGCCGGCGTCACGCGCGAAGCCGCGCGCGCGCTCGGCAAGCTCGACGACATCGGCACGCTCGAAACTGGCAAGGCCTGCGACCTGGCGATATGGGACATCGAGCGCCCGGCAGAACTGGTGTATCGGCTCGGCCTCAACCCGCTGCATGCGCGGGTGCGGAACGGACAATAGATGACAGAGATTACATTCACCGGCGACGCTCTGCCCTTGTCCGCATGGCGCGCCCTGGCGCGCGGTTCGGGCCTTACGCTTACCTCGGAGGTCTACGAGCGCGTCGATGAAGGCGCAGCGATCGTCGCCGCCATCGTCAAGAAAGGCGACGCCGTCTACGGCATCAATACCGGCTTCGGTAAGCTCGCCAATGTGCGAATTGCAGACGGCGACCTCGAAACGCTGCAGCGCAATCTCGTTCTCTCGCATGCGGCCGGTGTCGGCGATCTGGTGCCGTCACGCATTGCGCGGCTGATGATGGCGCTGAAGCTGGTCAGTCTCGGCCGCGGCGCATCGGGCGTGCGGCGGGAGACCTTGCAGCTTCTGCACGGCATGCTCGCCGGCAATGTGATCCCGGTGATCCCGGCGCAAGGTTCGGTCGGCGCGTCGGGCGATCTCGCACCGCTCGCGCATCTCACCGCTGCGATGATCGGCGAAGGCGATGCATTCTATGGCGGCGAGCGCATGCCCGCGGTCTTCGCGCTCGGCCGCGCCGGACTCGAGCCCGTGGTGCTCGGGCCGAAGGAAGGGCTGGCGCTGCTCAACGGCACGCAATTCTCCACCGCGCATGCGCTTAGCGCATTGTTCGATATCGAGCGCGTGTTCCAGTCGGCGCTGATCACCGGCGCGCTGTCGACCGATGCCGCGCGCGGCTCGGACACTCCTTTTGACGCGCGGATCCAAAACTTGCGCGGGCATCGTGGCCAGATCGATGTGGCGGCCGCCTTGCGCACGCTGATGGACGGAAGCGGCATTCGCGCCTCGCATCGCACCATCGATGACCGCATCCAGGACCCGTATTGCCTGCGCTGCCAGCCGCAGGTGATGGGCGCCGCGCTCGACGTGATGCGGCAGGCCGCGGCGACGCTGGTGACGGAAGCCAATGGCGTGTCCGACAATCCGCTGGTGATGACCGATACCGGCGACGTCATTTCGGGCGGAAATTTCCACGCCGAACCGGTGGCCTTCGCCGCCGACATGCTGGCGCTCGCGGTCTGCGAGATCGGTTCGCTGGCCGAGCGCCGCATCGCCATGCTGACCGATCCGGTGCTGTCCGGGCTGCCCGCATTTCTCACCCCGCAACCCGGACTGAATTCCGGCTTCATGATCGCGCAGGTGACGGCTGCCGCGCTGGTCTCCGAGAACAAGCAGAAAGCGTATCCGGCCAGCGTGGACTCGATCCCGACATCGGCCAATCAGGAAGACCACGTCTCGA
>JAEZBA010000470.1 GCA_023430245.1 Pseudomonadota bacterium | reverse complement strand
GCGACAACATCGACGCCGCCATCCGTTCGGTCGACGAAACGCAATTCGCGGATCGCGATCGCATCGGTATCCGCCACGCGCGTCACGCCGATACCGCCGACCCGTGCGGTCACCGCCGCAAGGATCGCAAACGTCACCAGCGCTCCTGCGCCGAGCAGGGCTCCGCGGGGAAATCGGCGATGAACGGCGTCCGACATGACCATTCTCCTCAGGCGGCGGCAGCAGTCGCGGGCGTGGCGACCGCATCGGCCGGAACCGGAACGGGAACCGGCATGGCGACCGTGCGGTCGGGCGAGGTTTCAGCGAACGCCTTCAGCGCCTGCGCGAGGATGCGTGCGGCTTGGAGACCATCCGGCAGCCCGCGCATCATCGGCTGCGCGCGGTTGACCCACCATGGCCGGGCGAACGGCCACAGATGCAGATACGAAATGCGGCCCAGCCCCGTGAGCGCGATGGCGACATCCGCGGTCCCGTCCTTCTGCACGCTCATGGCGGCAGATTCGATGGTCCGGTAGGGCAGGTTGAGGCTCCAGGGCAACGCCACACCGAACCGCATCACCACGCGCGATTGGTGATGGTGAACACGCTGGTGCGTGCGTAGAGCCAGGCCAGCAGCGACGGGATTGCCACCGCAGCGATTGCCATCGGCAGGAACCAGAGGACGAATGCCGCGGCGCTGGCGACGGACCAACCGTCCACCCACCCTGTCACCAGCCGCCAGATCAGGATCGCGGTGAAATAGATTGCGATCTTGCGGACATGGAACACCCGGAGCGCAAGGGCGCGCCATGATGGCTGCCCTTGCCACAACATCCGCTCGCCGGCCGGCAACTCTTCCGGCAAGCCTTTGACCGGTTCGGTTGCAAATTCGCTCATAGCCGCGGCTCCGCACGTCCGGGCGTGGCATAGAGCGTGCCGCCGCCGTAATAGGCGCAGACCTTGTCTTCTTCCAGCAGGGTGATCTGGTCGGGATTCTTGATGCCCGGCACATCGGCGAATTGATCGGCGAGGATCGAGATCACCCGCACTTCGCCGCGGTTGCGGTCGACGCGCGAGAAGTTGGCCGGCAGTAGCACGCGCTTGCCGCTCGGGATCTCCACCTCGTAATAGCGGATCATGATTTCGGACTTGTCGATCCAGACGTCACGGATCGTGCCCGCAACCGCACGATCGGCGGCAATCACCGGCATGCCGCGCGGATCGGGATCGCCGGCCGCAACGAAGAACGACGGCGCTGCCCGCATCGGCACGATCTTCACTTCACCGTCGACGGTGAGGTCGGGCGTATCGGAACGCAGCGCATAGGAGCCCGGTCCGATGGCGTCGAGCATCGGATCGCCGGTCGGCTCGAGCGGCGCACCGGGCCAAGGCGCGACCGGCCTGACGTTGTTCAGTGGCGGCTCAGCCCGTGTGGCCGGCGCCATGACATCGCCATGGCCATGCCCGAGCCGGAAGAGTTTCGGAGACGGCGGGACCGGAAAGCCCACCACGGAGACGCCGCCGGCGCGATCGGACAGAAGCGGATATCCCTCGCGCTTGTCTTCACGGCGCAGATAGAAGATCAGGCCCGCGAAGAAAACCCAGAAGACATAAAGAACCACCTGTGCGGTATCGATTGAACCAACGATTGAGCCCTTGTCCATGGCAAGTCCTCCAGGAATGTTACGTCAGGTTGGAAGTTCGGCCAGACCGAACTTCGATTGAGACTGGTAGCGCGAGATATTCGACAGCCTGATCAGCGGCCCGATTGCGATCAGCGTCGCAAACAGCAGCGCGATTTCGATGTGATAGACGACGCTGTATCCGGTCGCCGGCGAATTCAGTGCGGGGCCGAGCGCGCCTTGCGTTGCGAGTGCCGAGACGCTGTCGCGAATGACGCCGCCGAAAGCGATGGCCAGTCCGGCCGCAGTCGCCTGCACGCCACCCCAGGCGCCGATCACCAGCCCGGCCGGATGCTTGTCGGCAATCGCCATCGCCGCGATCAGCGTACCCACCGCGAACAGCCCGCCGCCGAAGCCGATCAGCGTTACCCCGACACGGAACAAGGCGACCGACTCGAGCGGCGAGGCGAAGATCACCGCTGAAAACGCGATCACGCCGATCAGTACTCCGTTCGCGGCGAGGCGGTAGGGATCATGACCGCGCGTCAACAATCGCGATGCCAGCGCAAATCCGCAGAGCGATCCGGACGCCAGCAATGCGGTGAGCATGGTGGTCGCGCCGACGGACAGATTCAGGATTTCGCCGCCATACGGCTCGAGCAGGATGTCCTGCATGCTGAAGGCCGCGGTTCCGAGCCCGACGACGATCAGCAGGCGTACGGTGCCGGCGGTGCGGCTCATTTGCCGCCAGGCCGTACGCAAATCGGTGCGCGGGAGGTCATGGGCGGTGCGCCCGGGCGCGCGCGCCTCCTGCTTCCAGAGGGCGACGAGGTTCAGCACCATCGTCACCACGGCGGCGCCCTGGATCACCTGGATCAGCTTGAGCTGAGAAAATTCCGCCAGCAGCATGCCGAACGCGAGTGCGCTGGCGACCATCCCGATCAGCAGCATTACATAGAGGAAGGCAACGATGCGCGGGCGCATGTTTGCCGGTGCCAGATCGGTGGCGAGCGCAAGCCCCGCGGTCTGCACGGTGTGCAGGCCAGCACCGACGAGAAGAAAGGCGAGGGCGGCACTAATGTGACCGACGATCACCGGACCATGCGTGTCGCCGGACAGGATCAGTAACGCGAACGGCATGATCGCGAGGCCGCCGAACTGCAGCAGCGTGCCGATCCAGATGTACGGCACCCGCCGCCAGCCAAGGAACGAGCGGTGGTTGTCGGATCGGTGTCCGATCAGCGCGCGCAGCGGCGCGAACACCAGCGGGATCGACACCATCAGCGCGACCAGCCAGCTCGCAACGCCGAGTTCGACGATCATCACACGATTGAGCGTGCCGCTCAGCAGCACCACCGCCATCCCGACCGAGACCTGGAACAACGACAGCCGCACCAGCCGGCCGATCGGAAGCTCGCGGCTGCCGACATCGGCGAACGGCAGGAAGCGCGGCCCGAGCGCCACGATCCCGCGAACCGCGATGTCGGTGACGCGCTTCATTTCTTACGAATCTCCACCGCTTGCGAGGTGTAGAAGCCATTGACGATCCGTTCGGTCTGCATCACCGACCAGCCGCTGAGCGCGGGCTCGCTTCCAAGCCGGCGGAGCAGATCGTCCTGCCGAACCGGCTCTATCGCGGGCGCGCGCTCCTTGCGCGGGAACAGGCGTCCGACCGCATGCATCGCGGCCAGCGCCGGCGTGCGCGGGGCGAAGGTGATCAGGTTCGACCCGCCGGTGCGTGCCGACAGGCTGGTTACCGCATCGACGCAATCGGACGCGCGATAGTGAATGAGGGAATCCATCGCCACGACGAAGTCGAAAGTACCGAGTGCCGGGTCGAGCATGTCGCCAGCGCGGAAATCGATACGTCCATTGTTGAGGTCGGCGGGCGTACGCTCCTGAGC
>JAEZBA010000463.1 GCA_023430245.1 Pseudomonadota bacterium | reverse complement strand
GGATCGATGAAGGAGACGCTGCTGGTCGGCGACTATCTGTTCGTGTCGAAATTCTCCTACGGCTACAGCTCGTATTCGTTTCCATTCTCGCCGCCGCTGTTCTCGGGACGCATTTTCGGCTCGCCGCCGGATCGTGGCGATGTCGCTGTGTTCCGTCTGCCGAAGGATGACTCCACCGACTACATCAAGCGGGTGATCGGACTGCCCGGCGACCGCATCCAGATGAAGCAGGGCCTGCTCTTCATCAACGGCGATCCGGTGAAGCGCGAGCGGATGGACGATTATATCGAGACCGAGGAGGGGGACCGTGCGATCCGCGTGAAGCGGTGGCGCGAGACCCTGCCCAACGGCGTGAGCTATACGCCGCTCGATTTGCAGGACAACGGCTGCTACGACACCACGCAGGAATATGTGGTGCCGGCCGGCCATTTCTTCATGATGGGCGACAACCGCGACAACTCCACCGACAGCCGCGTGCTGAGCCAGGTTGGCTACGTTCCGTTCAGTCATCTGATCGGGCGCGCGCAGATCATCTTCTTCTCGGTCGCCGACGGCGAGCGGGCCTGGCAGGTCTGGCGCTGGCCATGGTCGGTCCGCTGGAACCGGATTTTCATGTTGGTGCGATGACCCGCGCCGCCGACAGCGCAGCAACCGCAACGGATACGCCGGTCAAGCGCAGGGCCGCCGCGGTGAAGCGGAAGAGCGCGGCTGCAGCGGCTGCCGCGGACGGTTCTGCGGCCGAACGCAAGCCCGGCTCGGAGACCGATGCTCAGCCCGAGCCAAAGAAGCGCAAGGTCCAGCGCGCCTCGCCACTCGAGACCACCATCGGCTACCGGTTCCGCGACAAGGTGCTGCTCGAGCGCGCCCTGACTCATATTTCGGCGCTGAAAGGGCAGGGGCGTGTCGGGAGCTATCAGCGGCTCGAATTCCTCGGCGACCACGTGCTCGGCCTTGCGGTTTCGGAGATGCTGTTCGAGGCGTTTCCGAAGGCGGAAGAAGGAGAGCTGTCGCGACGCCTGGCCGATCTGGTCCGGCGCGAATCCTGCGCCGACGTCGCGCGCGCGATCGATCTCGGTGCGTCGCTGCGCCTGGGTGCATCCGAAGTGCGCGCCGGCGGGCGTTCGCGCATTGCGATCCTTGCAGACGTCTGCGAGTCGCTGATCGGCGCGGTGTTTCTGGATGGCGGCTACAAGGCCGCCAAGGCGCTGGTGTTGCGCTATTGGTCTGACCGGATGCGCAAGCCGGCGCGGCCTCTGCGCGATCCGAAAACGGTGTTGCAGGAATGGGCGCAGGCGCGCGGCCTGCCGACGCCGTCCTATCGTGAAGTGGAACGGACCGGGCCCCATCACGATCCGGTTTTCCGGATCGGGGGGGGGCGGCGGGAACGCGCCCCGGCCGACGGCCGCGGACGCTCCAAGAGGGCCGCGGAACAGGCCGCGGCGGCGGCGCTGCTGGCGCGCGAAGGTGTGGGTGCCGATGGCTGAAGACATGTCCGCACCGCCACCGCAGGACACCCGTTGCGGATTCATTGCGCTGATCGGAGCGCCAAATGCCGGCAAGTCGACCCTGATCAACGCGCTGGTGCGCAGCAAGGTCTCGATCGTCAGCCACAAGGTGCAGACCACGCGCATGCCGGTGCGCGGCATCATCATCGAAGGCGCCTCGCAGCTGATCTTCGTCGATACGCCGGGCATTTTCGCGCCGAAGCGCAGGCTCGACCGCGCAATGGTGACTTCCGCCTGGGCCGGCGCAAAAGATGCGGACCTGACCGGCTTGCTGATCGATGCGCGCAAGGGCCTGGATGCCGAGGCCGAGGCGATCGTGAAAAATTTGTCCGGCACCGCGGGCCGCAAATTCCTGGTCCTCAACAAGGTCGACGTGACCGACAAGCCCGCCTTGCTGGCGCTGGCGACCGGGCTGAATGAGCGGGTCAAGTTCCAGGCCACCTTCATGGTGTCGGCGCTGACCGGCGACGGTGTCGACGACATGCGGTCCTGGCTGGCCGGTGAGGTGCCGCCGGGACCCTGGCTTTACCCGGAAGATCAGATGTCGGACGCGCCGCTGCGCCAGCTCGCGGCCGAGATCACCCGCGAGAAGATGTTCAACCGCCTGCACCAGGAGTTGCCCTACCAGTCCACCGTCGAGACCGACACCTGGGAGGAAAAGAAGGACGGCTCGGTGCGCATCGAGCAGACCATCTTTGTCGAGCGTGACAGCCAGAAGAAGATCGTGATCGGGAAGGGTGGCCAGACGCTGAAAGCGATCGGCGCCGAGGCGCGCAAGGAATTGTCCGGGATCGTCGAGGCGCCCGTGCACCTGTTCCTGTTCGTCAAGGTGCGCGAGGGCTGGGGCGACGATCCGGAACGCTATCGCGAGATGGGACTGGACTTTCCGCGGGACAGCTGAGCTGCCGGTCGAGGGCGCGGGTGAAGATCGCAACCTTTAACATCAACAACGTTAACCGCCGCCTGGCCAATCTCCTGCAATGGTTGAAGCGGACCAAACCCGACATTGTCGGCCTGCAGGAGCTGAAATGCACCGACGCGGATTTCCCCGCGGCCGCTTTGCGCAAGGCCGGCTATTCCTCGGTCTGGCGCGGCCAGAAGACCTGGAACGGCGTCGCCATCCTGTCTCGCGTCGGCGAGCCGGTTGCGACTCGCTTGGCCCTGCCGGGCGACCGCGACGACGTGCAGAGCCGCTATGTCGAGGCCGCAGTGAACGGCATCCTGATCGGCTGCCTGTATCTGCCGAATGGCAATCCTCAACCAAGTCCGAAGTTCGACTACAAGCTGAAGTGGTTCAGCCGACTGTCGACACATGCCCGCAAGCTATTGAAAGTCAATGTCCCCGTCGCTCTGATCGGCGATTTCAACGTGGCGCCGGCCGAGCTCGACATCTACCCGACCAAATCGTGGGACAACGACGCACTGATCCAGCCGCAGAGCCGCGCCGCCTATGCCCGGCTGCTGAAACAGGGCTGGACCGATGCCCTGCGGGAAACCCATCCCGGCGAGCGCGTCTATACGTTCTGGGACTACAAGCGAAACCGCTGGCCGCGCGATGCCGGGCTGCGGCTCGACCACATCCTGCTCGGGCCGATCCTCGCAAAACGGCTGGAGGCCGCCGGTGTCGACCGGGTAGAGCGGGGCCGCGAGGGTGCCAGCGATCACGCTCCGGTCTGGGTGGAACTCCGTTAGCCTTCGGACAACTCGACATTGCGTCCGGGATCGGGTGAGGTCGCGCCATGCAATGGAGTGACGACGGATTCGTGCTCGGCATCAGGCGGCATGGCGAGACCAGTGCCATTCTCGAACTGATGACCCGGGAGCATGGGCGCCATCTCGGGCTGGTCCGGGGCGGGGCGGGGAGCCGCATGCGGCCCGTGCTTCAGCCGGCCAATGCGGTGCGGGCGCAGTGGCGTGCGCGCCTCGACGATCAGCTGGGAACTTACACCATCGAGCCGATGGCGCTGCGCGCCGGCACGCTGTTCGCCGACTCGCATGCGCTGTTCGCGGTGACCCATCTCGCGGCCTTGGCGCGGTTGCTACCCGAACGCGATCCGCATGAAATTGTGTTCGACGGTCTGGAAGCGATTGTCGCGCATCTGCATGAGCCTGCGCTCTGCGCCGCACTGATCGTGCGGTTCGAATTGCTGATGCTGACCGAACTCGGATTCGGCCTCGATCTGGATGCCTGCGCGTCGACCGGATCGCGCTCGGAGCTGATCTATGTGTCGCCTAAATCCGGCCGCGCGGTTTCGCGTGAGGCGGGCGCGCCGTGGCGCGAGCGGCTGCTGTCGCTGCCGGCCTTCATCACCGGCGATGTCGAGCGGCTCGGCGCCCAGGACATCGTCGACGGCTTTGCTCTGACCGCCTTCTTTCTCGCGCGCCATGTTCTGGAGCCGCGCGGCATTACGCTGCCGGATGCGCGGGCGCATTTTATCGCCGCGATATGCCGGCGGCTGCCGGACGCCGCATAGCCAGTTTAGTCGGGATCGGAAAACCGGAACGAAAAAGGCCGGCCCTGACGGACCGGCCCGATCTCGAATGATCGGCGAAATGCCGATTAGCGGCAGACGCGAACGCGCCAGCAGCGCTGATAAGGATAGTAGCCCGAGCAGCGGCGCTCGTACCAGCAATGCCGACGATAGCCATACCCGCCGCCATAATATTGAGCCGGGGTGAAAAGGCCCTCCACATGCAGCTGGGCACCCGGCGCGCTGACCGGGGCTGCTACGGCGGCTCCGGCACCGAAGGACAGCCCTGCGGCAACGACCAAGGCGGTAGCAAACATCTTCATAAGCTGATCTCCATCAATCGACGACACGATGCAGCGGGTTACGCTGCGTATGGATCGGGAGCGAAGGCTGCCGATCGTGCGATCCGCGACCCGAGTGTGATGGGCGCGGTATGAAACCACCCTGCCGCAAAATTAATCCCCTCCACGGCCGCGCCACACAATTACCATGAAATTTGGCGGGCTGCCCGCGTTTTTCGCCGCCCGCCAATAACGCATGCGTGACAGGGGTGCTGTCAGTCCGGCCGCTCAGTAATAGCGGTAGTATCGATACGGCCGGTAGTAAGGGCGATAGGGCCGATAATACGGGCGGTAATAGCGCGGCGCGGTGTAGAAGCAGCGGCGCTTGCAGCCGTAGGGGCCGCACCAGCGGCGGCAGACATAGGCCGTCGCTTCTGCCTGACTGCCGAGCACATCGGCCATCGCAGCCGGTGCCGGCAGGGTCATTGCCTCCGCGCGGTTGGGCGCCAGGGATCCAAACGAAAAGATCGTAGCGGCGGCCGCGATCGCGAACAGCAGTTTTCTCATGTTTCACTCCGGATGATTGGTCGGCCGGGTGACATCAGATGTCGCCACGGCGCTTCGTCCCCGTCGTGAATTAAGCAGTAGAATCAATGAACTGCGTGGGTCTGGGATGTTCATCGGCGGTTCATTGCGAGCCGGTGGCGGAGACTGTGAGTTCCGCCACCACATTGTTCCTCTAACGGCAACAGCGTTGGAGATCAGCTGTCACCGTGCGTTTGTCCTCAATAGCGGTACCGTCGGTAATACGGACGGTAGGGACGATAATAAGGTCGATAATAGCGCGGCGGAGCCCACCAGCAGCGGCGCCAGCAACGATAGCGATTGCAATATCGGCGGCAGACACGTCGTGTCTTCTGCACCAGGGTTGCGTGTGCGGCGACATCGGCGATGATCGCCTGCGACGGCAATGTCATCGCCTGCGCCTGTTTTGGTGAGATCAGAAGCACTGCCAGCAGGGCAGCGGCAATTGAAAACGCAAGCGTGGTGTTGCGCATGATCCATCTCCCTTGTTTTGGGCCGGGACCACGCGAGCGCCGCCTCGACCGCAATTGTCGCCCGGCGTGCGATGCTAAACGCCCGGCGAAGGAGAGGCGACCCCGAGGGGGTGCGTCACTTGTTCGCGACGGCGATGCGCGGTACCGAATCGCATGGGTACCAGGCTGATTCCTCCGCCGGACAAGGACGTCCAGGACATTGCGCTGCAGGACGCGCTCGAAGAGCGCTACCTGGCTTATGCGCTCTCGACCATTATGCATCGCGCGCTTCCCGACGCGCGCGACGGGCTGAAGCCGGTCCATCGCCGCATTCTGCACGGAATGAATCTGCTGCGGCTGGATCCGGGATCAACGCCCAAGAAATCCGCCAAGATCGTCGGCGACGTGATGGGTAACTTCCACCCGCACGGCGACCAGGCAATCTACGACGCGCTGGTGCGGCTGGCGCAGGACTTCTCCTCCCGCTATCCGCTGATCGACGGGCAGGGGAACTTCGGCAATATCGACGGCGATAACGCTGCCGCCTACCGCTACACCGAAGCGCGCATGACCGAGGTCGCGCGGCTGCTGCTCGAGGGAATCAACGAGAACGCGGTCGACTTCCGTCCGAACTATGACGGGCTCACGGAAGAGCCGGTGGTTTTGCCGGGCGCATTCCCCAACCTTTTGGCTAACGGCTCGCAGGGCATCGCTGTCGGCATGGCGACCTCGATCCCGCCGCACAATGCCGCCGAACTCTGCGACGCCGCGTTGTTCATGATCGACAACCCGAATGCGCGTAGCAAGACATTGCTGAAATACGTTCCGGGGCCCGATTTTCCGACCGGCGGCGTCGTGGTCGATTCGAACGAGGCGATTGCCGAGGCCTATACGACCGGCCGCGGCTCATTCCGCGTACGGGCGCGCTGGAGCAAGGAAGACACCGGCCGCGGCGGCTACCAGATCGTGGTCACGCAGATTCCCTATCTGGTGCAGAAGTCACGGCTGGTGGAGCGCATCGCCGAGCTGCTCAACGAGCGCAAGCTTGCGCTGGTGGCCGAC
>JAEZBA010000439.1 GCA_023430245.1 Pseudomonadota bacterium | reverse complement strand
CATATGATAGGTGCGGCTGTTGGCCCGGGCTTCCTGCTGGACCCGAGCGACCCGCGCGCGGCGGATCCCCTCGTAACGTCGTAGGCCGGGCTCCGGATTGGCGGCCGGCGAGGCCAGGCAGCGGGCGAGCACTTCGGCGTCCTCGATCGCCATCGCCGCGCCCTGCGCGAGGAAGGGCAGCATCGGATGCGCGGCGTCGCCGATCAGCGTGACCGGACCGTCATCGGGAAACCGCGGTTCGTCGCGGTCGAACAGCGCCCATTTCACCCAAGCGTCCGGCGTGGCGACCAGGTCGCGCGCGGGTTTTGCCCAGCGCTCACGCGTGAAGTGACGGAGCAATTGATCGCGTGCGCCCGGCGCGGTCCAGCCCGGCGACTTCCAGCGATCAGCGACAATCGCGACGATGTTGATCAATGTGCCGCCACGCACCGGATAATGCACCAGATGCGCACTACGTCCGAGCCAGAGCCGCGTGACGGGGGCGCGAAATTCCTCGGCCACGGCTGATGCCGGCAGCAGCGCACGCCATGCGGTGCGATTGCGGAATTCCGGCTTCGACTTGTCGCCGAGTTGCGCGCGGATTGTCGACCAGAGGCCGTCGGCGCCGATCAGGGCCGGCACGCGTTCGTCGCTGACGCCGCTTGCATCATGCAGTTGCGCGGTGACGCCCTTGGCATGAATGGCGAAGTCTTCGACCTTGGTGCCGAGTTTCAGAACCACGTCCGGCTGTTCGGAGACGGCTTCGACGAGTGCTGTCTGCAGGTCGCCGCGATGCAGCATCCAGTAGGGCGCGCCATAGCGAAATTCCATCGCTTGCCCGATCGGCATCCAGGTTATTTCGGCGCCGGACCCGACGCTGCGGACCGACAATCCCTCGGGCACGACCGCATTTCGGGTGAGCCGCTCGGCGACGCCGAGCGCCTGCAGGATGCGGGTTGCATTGGGAGAGAGCTGGATCCCCGCGCCGACGTCGGTCAGTTTCTCGGCTTGCTCGGCGATCACCACGCGGTAGCCCAGGCGGGACAGCGTCAGCGCCGCGGTCAGTCCGCCAATTCCGGCGCCGGCGATCAGGATGGTTCGCGAGGAGGCCACCGCGACCAGGAAGCGGTCAGGCGGCCTGCGGGTCGGTCCAGGCGCAATCGGCGGGGCGGGATTCGGACGGGCCCAGCGCCGGATTGTAGCGATACAGCGTCGAGCAATATTCGCAGATGATCTCGTTATCGGCGCCCATGTCGCAGAAGATGTGCGGATGGTCGAACGGCGGACGGGCGCCGATGCACATGAATTCCTTCGCGCCGACTTCGATCACCGGCACGCCGGCCTCGTTCTGGAAATGCGGAACACCCTGATCGGCCATGGTCGGCTCAGCCTTCGATTCTGTCCGGTTGAGATCGTGTTGCGTGGCACAATAGCGCCGGTCGCCGGGTAATCAATGCCAGCATTAACCAACGACGGCCGAGCGGCGCAACCCGGAACGGCTTGGCGGGTTGTATCTAAGCAATGCCTTGGTGAGTCCTTGAAAAACACCAAAAAATTGCAACATCTCCGTTAGCGCTGAACCGCGGTCAACGAGACCCTCTTCGATGCATATCCCTGAACCCCCGGCTGGACCGATGCGCGCCGCCCTTGTGCGCATGCGACTGCTGATGATCGCTGCCGGGGCGTGCGGAATCGCGGCACTGGCGCTGCTGCCGCCGGCGATCGAGGCTGGCTGGCTTCTGGCTGTGCAGGACGATCCGGTGGCGCTCGCCGACCGCAAGTTGGCGCGCAGTTTCAACAGCGAGGCGGCAACCCGGGAGATTGAGGCGGCGCTGGCCGCGGACGACGCGGAACTGGCGCAAAGCTTTGTCGAACTGGCGCGGGACAGGAGTGTTGCGCTCACCCCCGAACTCACCGCGAAGGTCGATGCCGCGGTCGCGAAGGCGTCCGGCGCGATCAAGACGGCGGAAAATTTCACCCGCGGACTGATTGTCGGAGAGCCAGACGATCTGGTCAGCCTGGCCGGAACCGCGCTTGGCGATCTGTTCGTGTTTGGCGACATCCGCGATGCGGTGCGGGAAGGGTCCCGCTATGCGTCTGGGCAAGAGGTCGATCCTCTGATCTTGGGGCTGTCCGCCGTCGGCATTGCCGTGACGGCTGGAACCTATGCCTCGCTCGGCACCGGCGCTCCGGCGCGGGTCGGGCTGTCGCTGGTGAAGGCCGCGCGCAAAACAGGCCGCATCTCCGCGCGGATGGCGGAATCGATCGGCCGCACGCTGCGCTCGGTGGTCGATGGCAAGGCGCTCCGGACCGCCATCGACGGCGCGTCGGCGGTGAACCCGGCGGCGACGGTCCGGGCCGTTCGCGGGGCGGTCAAACTCGAGAAGGCCGACGATCTGTTCCGCCTCACCCGCAATGTGGGCGAGATCCAGGCCAAGGCGGGGACGCGCGCCGCCCTCGACGGACTGAAGATCTCCGATTCACCCCGCCAGATGGCGCGGGTGGCCAAACTCGCGGAGAAACAGGGCGGCAAGACGCGGGCCGTGCTCAAGTTTCTGGGCCGCGGCGCGATTGCGCTGACTGTGGCCGCGTTCGATCTCTCGTTGTGGGTGCTGTGGGCGGCGCTGACCGTCTTCGGATTCGTGTCGGCCGCTAAGGGCGCGGTGGAGCGCGCCACCTGGCGAGGGTTGCAACGCCGGAAGGTCCGCCACGCAAAACGGGAACTTCAGCGCCAGCGCCGCTTGGCAACGGCAACCCAGCACGGGTAGGGTCCGGCCGCTTTTAGAAAGGCCGACATTTCACGACATGCCAAGCTTCAGACACGGCGACGTCGAGATCGCCTATCTCGACGAGGGCCAGGGTGACCCAATCGTCCTGATTCACGGCTTCGCGTCGAACCGCGAGGTCAACTGGATGTACCCGGGATGGGTCTCGACGCTCACAGGCGCCGGACGGCGCGTGATCGCGCTCGACAATCGCGGGCACGGCCAGTCGACCAAGCTCTATAATCCGGGCGACTACCACACCAGCAAGATGGCCGCTGACGTGCGCGCCTTGCTGGATCATCTCGACATCGCGCGTGCCGACGTGTTCGGCTATTCGATGGGCGCGCGCATCACCGCCTTTCTGTCAATGGCGCATCCGGAGCGGGTGCGCTCCGCCATTCTGGGCGGGCTCGGTTACAAATTGATCGATGGCGTCGGATTGCCCGAGAGCATTGCGGAGGCGCTGGAAGCGCCGTCGCTGGCGGACGTGACCGATCCGACGGCGCGCACCTTTCGTGCTTTTGCCGATCAGACCAAGTCGGACCGCCGCGCGCTGGCAGCATGCATTCGCGGATCACGTCAGGTCATGAGCGTCCACGAGGTATCGCAGATCAAGGCACAGACGTTGGTTGCGGTCGGCACCAAGGACGACGTGGCGGGATCTGCCGGACAGCTGGCCGCCGTGATGCGGAAGGCGCGCGCGCTGGACATCCCCGGGCGCGACCACATGCTCGCGGTCGGCGACAAAGCTTTCAAGACCGCAGTGTTGCAGTTTCTCGACGAACAAGCCTGATTGGAACGCCATGACCAAACATGTCACGCCGGCCAAGGCGGCCTTCACCGGAGCAAACGGCAATCGGCTTGTTGGTGATGTGTTCGGGGATAAAGGCCCGGCCGTGATGCTGCTCCATGGCGGCGGCCAGACCCGGCACGCCTGGCGGACGACGGCGGCGGAACTCGCGCGGCGCGGCTGGACGGCCTACGCAATCGATCAGCGCGG
>JAEZBA010000366.1 GCA_023430245.1 Pseudomonadota bacterium | reverse complement strand
CATTTAGCCATGAGAATTGCTGTCTTGATCATTGCCCTTTTAGCGGCACCCGCGGCTGCGGCTCAGAGCAATCCGGTGGACGCGAAGGTCGACTGCTCGCATTTTTCAAAGAAGCCAAACGGGTCATGGTTTGTGACCGCCCAGACGACAATCGAACTCGGCGACTCACAGGTCACGATCGCGGCGGGAGACCTTGGGCCGAGAATGATGCAGTTCGGCATGGCCGACCTCAACACCGTTCTCGATAATGCGTGCCCGGACAAGAAGGGCCAGCCGGCGCCTCGGCTGTCACAACCCGAATAGACGCGGCCGTCTGGGGCACAGGCTGCCCGCGCCCGGATCGCTAATCGGCGCCGTCTTCTTTTTTCATCCCCATGCGGCCCTTCACCCAGCCCGCGACTGCGACCAAAGCCGCACCGATCGCCGCGAATACGACCCAGCGCTTGTTCTGATAAACACGCCCGTTGGGGCCAACCCATCCCATGCAGCACCTCTGCGCTGGCAATGTCCGGCGCCCGTTCCGGTTCCATAAGGCGCCGTTTCACGAGGTGTCACGCGCCGCAATAGCTTGTGAGACGACATTTCTGTCGCCGCGGCCATAATCGAACGGCAATCGGCGGCGTGAACCTCCCCTATCCGATTGGACCAAGTCAGCCCCGCGTCGGAAACGGCGCGGGGCTTTCTTTTTGGTTTGCCCCCCGACCGATCGCAGTTGGATGCAGTGGCTGCGCCTGCAGCTACCGCTCGCTCTGCATGCGGACATAGCCGCCGATCTTGACGCAGGTTCTGGTCCCCTCGATCGGCTTGAAGCCGGCGCCATATTCCTCGCACGCCCTGGCCCGCTTTTCGGGTTGCGCCTTCGGAGCGGCGGCGGGCATCTGTGCAGCAGGCCTGGTGGCAAGCGTCTTGGTGGTCGCGGCCTTGCTCTGGGCGAGCGCGGACGTGACCGGAGACAGGGCAACCAGGAGGGCGATGGCGATCATTCTCATTGGCCCAACCTAGCGCGGATCGCGTCTGTTGTCTCGCAGACACGCGCCGCCAGTTAACCGTCTTTCTTCAGTCGGCGTTAGCCCGGCGCGCTCACCATCGATCCGGGCCCGCATTGGGAGATGCGGATCCATCGACGCGCGCAGGAATGCGCGCTCCGGATCGCGCGACGGGGGTCGCGCCATCCCGGCATCATGGGGAGATGCGGATGACCGCAATGGATCTGGTGGGACTGCTGCTGATCGTATTCCTGGTCGCGCCGATGGTCACGGCACGGCCGAGCCGTTTCTAGCATCTCAGTCGCTGTCCTGGCCGTATTCGCAGCCGCGCGCGGCATAGACGTAACGGCCGACGCCGTAGGCGTCGCGGCGCAGCATCGGCCGGCAGCGTTCGACCCAGCGCTTTTCGCGGTCACGCAATTCCGCAACCTCCTCCGGGATCGGCTCGCGCAGCGACTGAATTCCGCTGTTTCCGGGATCGCCGTAGCGGTACTGGCGCACGCAATGCGAGCCGCCGCCGCTGGAAACGCAGCTTCCCACCGTCGTATCCGTCGTGCGCTGCTGCGCCATGGCGGGCATACCTGCCGCTCCCAAGGCTATTGTGATCGCTGCAAGGCCCACGGCCATTCTGGCGGTCATGGCACGGCACTCCCCTTTCCCGGCACGTCCAGCCGGTGACTTCATCCCGCGACGGGATGTGCAACCGGGATGCCACCAAAATCGTGCCTAATCGGGACAACACAGCGGTCGCCGTCAGTTTTTGCGACAATGGAACCCATTTGCGGCTTCGGGATTGTTCCGTGCTGCGCGGCAAAGGGCCGGCAACGCGACGGGGCAAGACCATCGTGAATATGATGCGGAATACCCGGACGGGGCAGCCGGCCGATCCCCGCGAGTCAGGCGGACGTACTCCCGCGCCTCCCCCCGTGCCGGTGGGACGGGTGCGGATCGGCGCCTATGACCCGACGCCGTTCGAGGATACCACCGCGTTCTGGCAGATGACCGCACAGCTCGCCACCATCCTGATGGCGGCGATCATGTTCGGGGTCTTTCTCTATCTCGCACGTCCGCTTTTGATGCCGCTGCTGGCTGCCCTCATTGTCGCGCTGACTATCGGCCCGCTGACAGGCTACGCGGTCAAGCACGGCCTGCCCGCCTGGGTGCCGGCACTGGTGATCGTGACGCTTATCGGCACGATGTTCTATTTTGCCGTACTCCTTCTCGCCGATCCGATCTCGGACCTGATCGCGCGCTCGGGCGAAATCGGCGCCAATATCAAGGAGAAATTCCGTTTCATGGAACGGCCCCTGACCGCGCTGAAGGAGCTGTATTCCACTTTCGCCGGGTCGTCGGGTGTAACGGTGGACGTCTCGCAGCCCACTGAAGTGATCGGCAGCGTGCTCGGCACCGTCACGCCGGCCATGGTGCAATTCATCCTCTTTTTCGCGACGCTGTTTTTCTTCGTGCTCGGCCGGGCAGCGATGCGCCAGTATGTCGTCAATATTTTCGCGACCCGGGACGGACGGCTGCGCGCCCTGAAGATTTTCAACGACACCGAGCGCAGCCTGAACGGCTATCTGTTGACGGTGACCATCATCAATGCCGGCGTTGGACTGGTCTGCACGCTGGTGACTTGGTCGCTCGGCTTTCCGGCTCCGCTATTGTGGGGCGCGATGGCGTTCGCGCTGAATTACATCCCCTATGTCGGCCCCGGTGTCATGCACGTCGTCCTGTTCGTGATCGGGCTTCTGACCTTCGATACGCTGTTGCCGGCGCTGATCGCGCCAGCGCTGTTCATGTCCTTCACCTTCATCGAAGGGCATTTCCTGGTGCCGACCATTATCGGCCGCCAGTTGCTCCTGCATCCGCTGGCGGTGTTTCTGTCACTCGCTTTCTGGGCGTGGCTCTGGGGGCCGATCGGTGCGTTCCTGGCGACGCCGATCCTGATCATGGTGAAGGTTGCGGCCGATCACCTCTATCCCCGCCCCAAGACCGTATTGCCGGATTAAGACCACGTCCGGCCCAATCGCGTTACCGGCACTCGCCGATGCGCTCGGCCGAGATCGACACCATGCTCTGCTGCACGATCTGATCGAGCATGCTGGCCTTGGTCGTGACCATCGCGCTGTAGCGCGTCGGGCTGTCGAAGATGAAATGACCGGCGACGTCCATATCGAGCTGCCCCTTGCATTGCAGACGCCAGGTCAGGCCGCTGGGCTCGAGCTTGAATTCCGTGCGCGTGCATTCCGAATTCTCGGCCTTGACCTGCGGCGCGAATGTCTTGCCAAGGTCGGCGACATCCGCGGGCGTGAGGCAGCGGGTCGCGACCTGCGGAGGCGCCAATGCTCCCGATAACGTCGTGGTCATGACACGCCAGCGCCCGGGTTCAAGGGTTTGAGCCGATACGGACGCAACCAAGGCGGACGACGCAGCGACGAACGGCAGCACCGCCACGACACAACGTAACACTGTCTTCATACGGCAGACTCAATCCGGCATCGGCGTCTCGGCCTTCGGAAAACCCGCGAAGGTCGAAGCCGGGACGCCGAAATTGGTGGCCAGCAATTCCGGCGGATTGGCCGCGAACCATGCGGTTTCCGAGATCGATTGATAGTCGCCGTTATTGAAAGCGAGCACGAGTTCGAGTTCGTCGTCGCCGATATTCTCGATGTAATGCGCAAAGCCCTGCGGCGCGTAGCCGACATCGCCGGGGCCGTATTCCTCGGTGCGGGCGCGACCGCCCGACCCAAACACGGTCATCCGCGCCTTGCCCTTGATGTAGTATTGCCATTCGTCTGCATTGGGATGCCAATGCAGCTCGCGCAATCCTCCCGGCTTCACCCGCATCAGCGCGCCGGTCATCGTGGTCGAGATTGGAAACTCCTTTTGCGAGACGACACGGAGTGTGCCGCCGGGATATTCCTCGGGCGGGCGCTGCGCCAGCATGCGATAGCGGTGCGTCTCGGCCGGCGCATTGAGTGATCCGGGCGCGGGATTGTCCGGCAAAGGCGGCGGCACCGGGCCCTTCACCAGATAGACCTCTTTCTTCGGGAAATTCTCGAAGGTGGATTCCGGCACCCCGAAGTTCTTGGCCAGTACCTCGGCCGGCACATGGCCGATCCAGTCGGTGATACTGAAGGTGCCGAACTCCGAAAAATAGCCGTTGTCGAAGATCAGGATGAATTCGCAGGGCACGGTCCCGATGCCCTGGATCGAATGGCCGTGGCCGCGGGGGAAGTACCAGACATCCCCCTCGCCGAAATCGACGATTTCGCACTGCCCGTTCGGGTCAATGGTGGTGACCCGGCAGGCGCCCTTGATGATGTAGGCCCATTCGGCGGCATTGGCGTGCCAGTGCAATTCGCGCAACGCGCCCGGATCGAGTTGCATCAGTACGCCCGCGAGTTTCTGCGAGGCGGGAAAATTCAGGGCGGTGGCCTCCTTCGACCAGCCGCCGTCGCGCGGGATATTCGGCGCCGCGCCCAGCGCATAACGCAGCGACGGCAATTCCTTGCCCTGCAGCGGCACCGGCATCGGCCCGTAAGGCGGCTGCCCGATGTAAGAATCCCCGTCCCCAGCCATCACCACTCCCCCATCGCCGCCGCGCCGCCGATCACCATCCGCCGGGATACGTCCGTCACGACCGGTCTCCTCAGCAATCACTGCGAACGTCGTCATGCGCTTCCGGCGCGGAGGTGGCAACGCAGACATGTCTAACGTTCGTCGCGTACTCCATAGCCTCCCGTATCAAAAACGCCAATGGCCGGGACAAGCCCGGCCATTGGGTCGGCAAAGATGAATGTTTGGCCAGCGATCAGTTCGACAGCTTGGCGCCAGCCTGTTCGACCGCCTTGGACCAGCGCGCGAGTTCGGCCTCGTTCAACTTGCGCAGATCCTCGGGCGAGCCGGCCACCGGATCGATCCCCTGCGTGAGCAGGTTCTTCTTCACCTGCGGTGAATTGATGATCTTGAGGATGGCCTCGTTCAGCTTGGTGACGACGTCCTTAGGAGTGCCAGCGGGCGCCCAGACCCCGAACCAGGCCGACACCACGAAATCGTCCATGCCAGCTTCCTTCATCACCGGCACATCCGGCAATGCGGCGATGCGGGTCGCATTGGTGTTGGCGATCGCGCGCAGCTTGCCGTCCTGGATGTGACCGAGCAGCGGCAAGTAATGGTAGAACATGAACTGGATTTCGCCGCGCAGCAGGTCGGTGATCGCCTGCGCTCCGCCTTTGTAGGGGATATGCGTCGCGTTCAGCCCGTTGCGGGCAACGAACATCGCGCCCGACAGATGATTGGACGTGCCGTTGCCGGACGAACCGTAATTCACCTTGCCGGGATTGGCCTTGATATAGGCGATAAGGTCGGCGACGCTTTTGATCGGGAGACTGGGGTGTGCGACCAGCACATTCGGCGCGGTGCCGAACTGGATGACCGGCTCGAAATCCTTGATCGGATCGTAGTTGATCTTGGCGTAGACGGCTGGGTTGATCGAATGCGTGCCGATGGTCCCCATCAGCAGGGTGTAGCCGTCTGGGGTCGAGCGCGCGACCGCTTCGGTCCCGACGCCGCCGCCTGCCCCGCCGCGATTGTCGATGATCACGGTCTGACCGACCGCCTTGGCAAGCTCATCCTGCAGGATCCGCCCGACCAGATCCGTCGTGCTGCCGGCCGGGAACGGAACGATCAGCGTGATCGGCTTCGATGGATAGCCTTGCGCATGCGCCGATGCGGCGACGCATGCCGCGACCATCGCGGCGAGCAGAGTCCGAGTCCAGCCAGGAAAAGCCGACATAAAATTCCTCCCGTAATCCGCCCTTCATTGAGCGGCCATTTATGGGCGATACAGTAGCGAGACATGGTGCCCGGAAACAAGGTCGCACCCGGCTTTTCAGGCGGCCCATCGCCGGGTTCCGGAATAGAGGTGGGATGGCGGTGTTGGCGCAAAGAACAATCCTGCACCAACCAGTCACCAACGAGGGAGAATGCGTCATGTCTGACTTGTCTCGCCGTCACCTGCTCGCGGGCACCGCCTTGGCTGCTGTCGGTGTTGCAATGCCGCAAACCGCAATCGCGGCCGCTCCGCAAAGCGGCCAGCAGGGCCCCGGCTTCTACCGGTTCAAGATCGGTGACTACGAAGTCACGGCGATCAACGACGGTACTTGGTACCGCAAGCTCGATCCGGCATTTGTGCGCAACGCCGATCTCTCAGACGTGCAGAAGGCGTTGACCGATGCGTTTCTGCCAACCGACGTGGTCCCGATCCCGTTCACCACATTGATAGTCAATACCGGCTCGAAACTGATCGCGCTCGATACCGGCACCGGTGGTGCCCTTGCTGCGATGATGCCTCAGGCGGGCAAATTCGCCGCAAACCTTGCGGCTGCGGGCATTGACCCGAAAGCGGTCGACGCGATCTACATTTCGCATTTCCATCCCGACCATATCAACGGCATCAAGACCAAGGACAATGCGCTGTTCTTCCCGAATGCCTCGATCAATGTCCCGGAACCGGAATGGGCATTCTGGATGGACGACGGCAACATGTCGCGGGCGCCGGAACCCGCCCAGTTGGCCTTTAAGAATTCGCGGCGAATCTTCGGGGACGTCGCTGGAAAAGTTCAGCGCTTCACGCCCGGCAAGGAGGTCGAGCCCGGCATCGCGAGCTTTGCAGCCACCGGTCATACGCCCGGCCACACCGCATTTTCGGTCGCCAACGGCAACAAGTCGTTGCTCTACATCGCGGATGTCACCAACAACCCCTATCTGTTCGTGCGTAATCCGGAGTGGCAGGCGGTCTTCGACATGGATGCGAAC
>JAEZBA010000318.1 GCA_023430245.1 Pseudomonadota bacterium | reverse complement strand
TAGCTGCACATCAGGCGCTGCGGCTTGGTGCCGTATTTGGCACAGCTCTCGTGATAGAGATCGGCCACCTGTTTCAGGCCGCCGAAGCTCATGGCAGCGGCGAAGGGCGCGACGATGAGGCCGCAATTCAGCCGCGCGGCGAGTTCGATCGAGGGCTTGGAGAACGACGCGACATACATCGGCATCGGGCTCTGCAGCGGTTGCGGGGTGATCCGCACATCCTCAAACTGGTAATGCTTGCCCTTGTGGTCGATGCGTTCGCCACCCGAATTCCAGAGGTTGCGAAGAACCTCCATGCCTTCGTCGAAGATCGACTGGTTGTCCTCGAAGGAAATGCCGAACGGGAGATATTCGCGCCGGTCATAGCCGCGGCCGGCGGCGAAATCGACGCGTCCGCCGGAGAGGAGATCGAGAGTCGCCCATTGCTCGGCGACGCGGATCGGATTGTGCAGCGGCAGCACGGTGACGGCCGGGGCAAGGCGGATGTGCTTGGTGAGGGCGGCGATATAAGCCAGCACCATCTCGGGCGAGGAATTCACGCCGAGCGAATTGAAGTGATGCTCGCCTATCCATGCCGAATGCATGCCGAGCTGATCGGCATAAAGGGCCTCGGCGGTGAGGTCCTTGACGAAGGTGTTGGCGTCTCGGGTGTTGCCCTCGTAGTGATTGTCCGACAGCGTAAAATAGCCGAATTCCATCCTGGTTCTCCCTTTGAAGCGTTGTTGTTGCGGTGGCCGATGCGATGCGGTTCAGCCGACCGGCACAACCCAGTCGACACCCTCTCCGAGCCCGACCGTATATTGGCCGTCCTGATACAAGAGCGGCGCGACTTGGCCGCGCACCGCGACGTGATGAACTTTTCCGATCACGATCGAATGCGTGCCGTAACTCGATATGGCGTCGGTCTCGCAGAAAATGTTGGCCTGGGCCGGGATCAGGAAGGGCAGGTCGTCATCGTCGCTTGCCCATTCGCCGCACAGGAACCGATCCGGCCCGTGTGTACGGCCGCTGAAGGCGTCGGCGATGTCGATCTGGTGCGCATGCAGCATGTTTACGCAGAACCGGCCGGCGCGGATCACCGGGTCATGAAACCGCGAGGTTCTGTTGACGCAGAACAGAAGCGAGGGCGGGCTCATCGACACCGATGTCACCGAGGTCACGGTTATGCCGTGGCGGATATTGTCATGCTGCGTCGAGATCACGCTGACGGCGCTGGTCAGCCGGCGCATCGCCTTGCGAAAATTGCCGCCGAGGTCGTGTGAATAATGATCCATGGCTGCGCTCCCGTGATGGCCGATGACCGGCTCTTGTTGTTCTCATTGGTAGCGATCATACTTGCACGTGCAACAGTTGTAAATGCAATATTTGGACAGGATTGCTGACCTTTTGACAGGTGGCTTTTGCCTTGCAAGACACAGCATGAAGCCCTGACTGGAGCGCCTGATGGCCGGAAGCCCGCATCTCGATCTCTCCGAGTATCTGCCGTATCTGGTCAACCGCGTGGGCGCCGGCTTTGTTGCCGGATACGAGCGGGAACTGTCGCAGCACGGCGTCAGTATCGCGATGTGGCGGGTGCTGGCGGGGCTGTCGACCGGCGACAAGCATCGCCAGATTGATGTGGCCGAGATTACCTCGATCGATGTGTCGACCATCTCGCGTTTGATCACGCGGCTGGTGAATCTTGGACTCGTGACCCGTACGCGATCCGATACCAATAACCGTGAAGTCAATGTGGAATTGAGTTCGAAAGGCCGAGCGCTGGTCAACCGGCTGATTCCGCGAGCGCGCGAACTTGAGGCCGCGGCGACAGCCGGTATTCCGGAGGCGGATCTCGCGGTGACGCGGGAAACCTTGCGGCGCATGTATCACACCATGGCCGCGGAAATTGAGGCGGCCGACGAGGCGCCGGAGAAGCTTGCAAAGAGCGGATAGTTCGGGCCGCCACGTCAGGCGCGCGCGCCCTTTGATCTAGCGCAATGAGAGAGTGACCCGCAGACGCGATCCTCAAGCATGGAGGATACGGTATGAAGGTCCGCGACGTCATGACGAAGCCGGTCGTCTCGATCGATGCCGAGGCGCCGATTAGCCTCGCGATCCGGCTGATGCTGCAGAAGAAGATCAGCGGACTTCCGGTCGTCGATGCGGCCGGAAATCTCGTCGGCGTGGTGACCGAGGGCGACTTCCTCCGGCGCGCCGAAACCGGCACCCAGTTCGCGCCGCCGCGCTGGCTGGAATTCCTGATGGGGCCCGGGCCGCTGGCGCGGGATTACGTCAAGGCGCATGGCCGCAAGGTTTCCGAAGTCATGACCCGCGACGCCAAGACGGTGGACGAGGACACCCAGCTCAACGACGTGGTCGCGCTGATGGAACGCAATCACATCAAGCGCGTCCCGGTGCTGCGGGGCAAGAAGCTGGTCGGCATCGTCAGCCGTGCCAATCTGTTGCGTGCGCTGGTCAGCTATCTGCATCCCGCCAGCGCGCCGGCAAGCGGCGATGTAGCGATCCGCGAGGCGATCCTGCGCGAAT
This sequence comes from Pseudomonadota bacterium, assembly GCA_023430245.1. Taxonomy (GTDB): domain Bacteria; phylum Pseudomonadota; class Alphaproteobacteria; order Rhizobiales; family Xanthobacteraceae; genus Pseudorhodoplanes. The sequence goes on along the minus strand of JAEZBA010000318.1, from coordinate 3,602 downwards.
TGAACAACGAACGATGGGCGCCGGTCGCGACCGTGGATGCGATCGTGCGTCAGGGCGTGGTCACGCTGTCGGGATTTGTGCTGGACGAGCAGCAGCGCGCCGCGATCAAGGTGCTGGTCGAGAGTGTGCCGGGTGTCAGGTCCGTGCGCGACGACCTGGTCTGGATCGATCCGATGTCCGGCGTCACCATCGAGCCGGACGACGCCGGGCAGAACAGTGCTTTGAAGACCGGAGCCTGACGCCCGGCCCGGAACAGGATTGGGACAATCGGGGCCTCAGAAAAAGGCCCCGGTGGTGCCGGGAGGATGCCCCGCTGTGGCTGCCGCGGGGCATTCTTTTTTGTGCTTAGCGGTACCGTTGCGCGATCAGATGGTCGAGCGACAGTTTGCCCGGACCCTGCGCCATCAGGATCAGAAAGCAGGCGGCCCAGGTGCCGTGCGTCGGCCAGGCATCGGGATAGACGAAGATCTCGATCACCAGCGTCATGATCAGGAGTGCGAGCGCCGAGAAGCGGGTCGCAAATCCGAGCACCAGCAGCACTGGAAAGAAATGCTCGGCGAAGGTCGCCAGATAGGCGGCGAGAGTCGGGTCGATCAGCGGCAGCTTGTATTCGTCCTTGAACAGAAACAGCGTCGCGTCGGTGATGCGCCAGCCCTCGACCTTGGTCTGTCCCGAGCGCCAGAACACGCCGGCGATCGAAATTCGGGCGACCAGCGCGATCAGCCAGTAGGGGATCACCGCCATCAGCGCATTGACGCGGAGGATCAGTCCGGCCAGGCCGGATTGCGAACGCATGGTGAGCGGGGTGTCGGTCATGATGCTGAACCTTCTGGCAACGAAGCGGCGGGGGGAGCAAATGCGGACACGGCGCCGGACGTGACGAGGCCTGCGAGGTTGGCGGTGAGGTCAAAACGGCCGTCATCGCTGGCGGCGCTCGCAGCGGCCTCCGCAAGCGGCGCACCGCCGGACAGCGCGAGCAGGAATGCGGCGCCACCCGGTGGAAGAACGCGCACGGCCACATCGAGCACAGGCCGCAATATCAGTGCATCCTCAGCGGCGTCCGGGTCGACCGGAGCAAGTTCGATCTCGCCGGCATTCATCGCCCAGATGGTCACCACCGGGTGAGACGACCGCAGCACCTGCAGCGACGGATGCAGCGTCAATCGCAGGTCGGCAACCGCTTGCGGGTCGATCTCCGCGAATACCGAAGCGCCGAGCGGCGCCACATCCGCGGCGTGATAGGCGCGGGTGCGCGCGGCTTCGAGGCGTGCGACATCGGCGAGATAGGGCAGTTCCGAAGCCGGTTCGAATGCGGCGATGAAGTCGCCGAAATCGTCGCCGTAGGTATGCAGGATTTTCGAGCGCGGCGGATGCGCCGTCACGAACACGCGCGCCATGGCGGCAAAGAATTCTTCGCCGACAATGCGCTCGGTGGCGGGAAACTTCGCCCGCAGCGCGTTGACGAGACTGACCACCACGTTGTTGCGATAGACCGCGAAGCGCTTTTGCGGATGGCGTGCAGTGTGCGATGTCAGGCCGTCGGGCACGGCCCGGTCGGGATCGAGCAGCGCATGCGCAAAATCGCTCTGGATGCCAGCGAACATGTCAGGCGGCCTTGCGCTTCGCGGCATTGGCGAGGATCGCACCGGCCGCGCGTGCCTCTGCGGCCAGTGCCGGCCAGTCCGGCACGTCATTGTCCCATTCGATCAGGGTCGGCAGCGGTCCGGTGCGGGCGATGACGCTTTCGTACAGGGCCCAGACCGGATCGGCGACCGCAGCGCCGTGCGCATCGATCAGCAGCGGCGCGCCCGTCTCGTCGGTTTGCGCGTCATGCCCGCCGAGGTGGATTTCCTTCACCCGCGACAGCGGAAACGTCGCGAGATAGGTCTCTGCCGAGGTACCGTGGTTTGTCGCCTGCACAAACACATTGTTGACGTCGAGCAGGAGCCCGCAGCCGGTGCGGCGCGCGATCTCCGACAGGAATTCGGTTTCCGGAATTGTCGAGTCCGCGAATTGCAGATAGGTGGACGGATTCTCCAAAAGCATCTCGCAGCGCAGGGTGTGCTGCACCTGATCGATATGCGCGACGATGCGGTCGAGCGTCTCTTGCGTATAGGGCAGCGGCAAGAGATCGTTGAGATAGACCTCGCCATGCGACGACCAGGCCAGATGTTCGGAAAAGCTTGCCGGCTCGTAGCGCTCGCACAGCGTTTTCAGGCGCGACAGGTGGTCGGTATCGAGCGGTGCTGCCGAACCGATCGACAGGCCGACGCCATGGATCGACAGCGCGTAATGCTCACGCAATTGCCGCAGCATCGCATGCGGCGGCCCGCCCGCGCCCATATAATTTTCGGCATGCACCTCGATAAAGCCGATCGGCTGTTCGCCGGCGACGATTGCCTCGAAATGCTGTGGCTTGAAGCCGATGCCGGGAGCCGGCGGGAGCGATGAGCGGTGCATGGCGGACCCATAAAACGCTAGGGGAGCGCAAATCCCTCCCCATGCAAGGGGAGGGATCAGATCGCGTCAGACGGACGGAAAGCTTAGCTCTTGATCGGCTGCAGCGAGCCCTTGCCCTTCGGTGTGGTCATCGAGGCGCAGGTGCCCTTGGGGACCAGCTTCCAGGCGTTACCCTGGTAGTCGACTTTGGACGTTCCGGCGCAGGTTGTGCCGGGGCCGGCAGCGCAGTCGTTCTTGCCGGCGAGCGCGACGCCGTAGCACTTCTCCTGATCGGCCTTCTGCTGCGCGGCCGCAGGCGTTGCGGTCAGCGCAAGAGCCGCGGCGAACGAGCCGGCGAGAGCGGCGGCTGCAAATTTGGTGTTCATCCCGTACCTCCAGAAAGGAAAGCTGGTCGCCCTGCAAGGTGCAGTGGCGCGGGCCGGACAACCCGGCCTTATCGGATGTTTCGCGACGGGACCGACCCGTGTTACGCGCTCACGGGCTCGTGTTCTCGAGCGCCGGGTATTTCCCGGAGCCGACAATGCTGTCACCGGCATGTAACAATATGCAGGCCGGGACCGAAGAGACGGGAAGAGGCGGCTTGAAGGATCGCGAAGCGCAATGGGCGGACCTGATGCGGGCGGCACTGGCCGGTGACGGCGTGGCCTATGAACGCTGCCTGCGCGAGATGGCCCAGGCCTTGCGTCCGCTGGTGCGCCGCGGGCTCTATCGCGTCGGCGCCAATCCGGCCGAGATGGAGGATGTGGTGCAGGATATCCTGATCGCGGTGCATCTGAAGCGGCAGACCTGGGATGCGACCCGCCCGATCGGGCCCTGGATCTCTGGTATCGCCCGCCACAAGATCATCGATGCCGCGCGCCGTCGCGGCGGCCGCACCGATCTGCCGATCGAGGATTTCGAAGACGTTCTGCCGGCGCAGGCGGAGCCTGAAACCGTGAACGATCGCGACGTTACCCGCTCGCTCGAGGTGCTGCCGGAAGGCCAGCGCAAGGTGGTCCGGGCGATTGCGATCGAGGGCTCATCGATCGCGGCGACAGCGCAAAGCTTGAACATGAGCGAGGGCGCCGTACGGGTGGCGCTGCATCGCGGACTGGGAGCCCTGGCCAAACGCCATCGCGACGAGACATGAAGACCGACGATCT